>NZ_JBNHIC010000023.1:0-76017 GCF_059092905.1 Arthrobacter sp. B0427-1-12
CCGGTTCCGGGGTTGGTGTGGGCTCTGTGGGTACCGGTTCCGGGGTTGGTGTGGGCTCTGTGGGTACCGGTTCCGGGGTTGGTGTGGGCTCTGTGGGTACCGGTTCCGGGGTTGGTGTGGGCTCTGTGGGTTCCGGTTCCGGGGTTGGTGTGGGCTCTGTGGGCTCCGGTTCCGGGGTTGGTGTGGGCTCTGTGGGCTCCGGTTCAGGCGTTGGTGTGGCGGGCGCATTGGGCAGCGCTTGGAAGGGCACCAGTGCGACTACGGGCGCTGCCGCCGTGATAGTGGTGGATTGTGGTTCCGCCAGCTGGTATCCGGCAGGGGCCAGGGTGGGAATGACCACCCAATTTCCTCCGGAGAGTCCGCCAACCAGTACACTGCCGACTGCCGGATCTGCGTCTCCGGCACCGCCGTCTGTGACGTGGACGGGTCCGGCAGCGGGATTGTCAGAACTCAGTTGAAAAGACGCGCCGGACACAGGGAGTCCGCTCTGGGCATCGAAGACAGCGAAGGAAACCGAGCCCGTGACTGCATCCGGATCGGCTGCGCCGGAACCCAGCGCGGCAGCTTCCGCAGCGGCCGCCGGCGAAGCCGCCAGGACAAGGGCCGCGGCGCTGACGATGCATGCCGTCCTGAGCCTGAAGAAGTGTGAAACGGCCGGTGCCTGGATGCGGTTCTGCCGCAATCCATTCCGGTCCAAAGCGCTGCTGCGGATCATGATCCGACCCCCCGAGTCGTCGCCGATGCTTCAGCATGGCATCGGGCCGCGAAGGGAGTAAATAGGTTTGGAACAAGACCCCTAAGTTTAGGGGCGGGCAAACCAACCAGCTTAGGGGTCGGTGACCGTAATGGAAACGGCGCAGCTGTCCCGGGCCGCCTGTTCCAGCACTTTCCGGTTCGGGTCGCCGACGGCAAGAAAATCGAGCCTGGGTAATGCCGCAGCCCGCTCCATGGCCTTTCGCTTCAGCAGGTCATCAATCAGTTGCCGGTCCCCGCCCGGAACCAGGTACTGCACCGCGGGGGCGCCGGTCAGGAGTGGCGAGGCGGCGCCGGCTGCGGCTTCAACCAGGGCGTCTGCCTGGTTGGCACGGCGTCGTGCATACCGCTGCTGGGACGAGCCGCCCGCCGCGGTGCGGGGCTGGACGTACCGCGTTCCCGTCTTGGAGGCCTCCAGCCGTCCGGCCTGTGCCACGCCGGCGGCGTAGCCGCTGCGGCGCAGCAGGATGATTCCGACCGGCCGTGGCTGGGATGCCAGCGACGCCAGCCGTTCGACGTCGTCGGATCCGCGCCCCGGCCGCCCATCCACCGGCCAGGGCGCGGACAAGTCGGCAACCGCACCGTCGGCGGCCTGAAGCCGCAGGCCCGGCCGCCCGCCCGCAATGCCGGCCAAGCCTGTCATCAAGGGATCCTGAACCAGGCCGCCGTGGGCGGCAGCAAAGCGCTGCACCCACCCCGCCAGCCGTTCACCCGACACCTTGGTCCTGCGCGTCTCACCCACGGAACCACGGTACTGCAGTGCGTCACGCCCTGGCGGAGGCCGGTCCCCGGCCGGGCCGGTAGCCTGAAGGGGTGAGTGATCTGTTCAGCGCCGCATTCGATGCCGGCACCGGCCCGGGACCGGATTCCGGCGACGACGAATCCTACTCCGACGGCACCGGTGAGAGCGCCGGCCGCCGTCCCCGCAGCCCGCTGGCGGTCCGCATGCGGCCCCGGACCCTGGACGAAGTCGTCGGCCAGCAGCATCTGCTGGGGCCCGGTTCGCCGCTGCGAACGCTCGCCGCGGGGGCGGAAGCCGCTGGTCCTGCCGGACCGGCGTCGGTCATCCTGTGGGGCCCGCCCGGGACCGGCAAGACCACGCTGGCGCATGTGATCGCCCGCGGTCCGGGGCGGAAGTTCGTCGAACTCTCCGCGATCACCGCCGGGGTCAAGGACGTCCGGAGGGTCATGGACGAGGCGCTGACCGCCCGGGACCTGCACCGGACCACCACCGTGCTTTTCCTCGACGAGATCCACCGTTTCAACAAGGCGCAGCAGGATGCTCTGCTGCCCGGCGTCGAGAACCGCTGGGTGGTGCTGGTGGCGGCCACCACGGAGAATCCGTCCTTTTCGGTGGTCTCGCCGCTGCTGTCCCGTTCGCTGCTGCTGACACTCAAGCCGCTAACGGCGGCGGATATCGAAGGCCTGCTGCTGCGGGCCGTAGCCGATCCACGGGGGCTGGGGGAGAAGGTGCGGCTCAGCGACGAGGCCCTGGAGCACTTGGTGCGTTTGGCAGCCGGCGACGCCCGCCGCGGCCTCACCGCCCTGGAAGCCGCTGCCGGCGTCGCCTTTTCGGAAGCGGAGGCGGAGCCGGCGGACGACGGCGGCACACCGGTAACGGTCGAACTCCGCCATGCGGAGAAGGCCTTGGACGTGGCGGCGGTCCGCTACGACCGGCAGGGCGACCAGCATTACGACGTCGCCAGCGCCTTCATCAAATCCATGCGCGGCTCTGATGTGGATGCGGCGCTGCACTATCTGGCACGCATGCTCGAAGCGGGGGAGGACCCGCGGTTCGTCGCCCGCCGGATAGTGATCGCAGCAGCCGAAGATGTGGGCATGGCGGATCCGACAGCTCTGCAGACCGCTGTGGCCGCCGCGCAGGCCGTGCAGCTGATCGGCATGCCGGAAGCGCGCATCGTGCTGGCGGAGGCAGTGGTCCACCTGGCTACGGCACCGAAGTCCAACGCGGCCTACAACGGGATCAACGCTGCGATTGCCGATGTCCGGGCAGGCCGGGGCCAAGGCATCCCCTCCCATCTGCGGGACGCCCACTATCCCGGCGCGAAGCAGCTGGGCCACGGCAAGGGCTATGTCTATTCCCACGATGAACCCCACGGGGTAGCGCAGCAGCAGTACCCGCCGGACGATCTGGTGGGCCGCAACTACTACGAACCAACGGAGCACGGTGCCGAGCGGGACATCGCAGCCCGCCTGGGCCGGCTCCGCCGGATCATCCGCGGCCAATAGCCGGGCAGCCCCGGCGGCCGGCCGGACTTCTGCTAAGATTGTCCGTTGACTGGCAAGCCATGGCATGCCGCGCCGCCTCCCTTGAATCCCTCAGAGCATTACTCAGAGAATCCCTCCGGGAATCCTCCGGTTTTCCCGGGACGTGGTGTGCACCGTGGACTGTAGCAATGGGCAGCGGCTAGCCCTAACTCTCCAGCATGGAGGCCAGCAACACCTTAAAGAGGACCCTCCGGCGCAGGCCGGTGTGCGTCCTTGGCCGCAGAAATATGTGAAAGGCAAACGTGGCTAACAACACACGTGCACGCCGTCAGGCACGCGCTTCGCGTGCCCTCGGCATTGCTCTGACCCCGAAGGCAGCCAAGTACTTCGAGCGCCGTCCGTACCCCCCCGGTGAGCACGGCCGTGCCCGCCGCAAGCAGGACAGCGACTACGCGGTCCGTCTGCGTGAGAAGCAGCGCCTGCGTGCCCAGTACGGCATCCGTGAAGCCCAGATGACCCGGGTGTTCGAGGAAGCACGCCGCACCGCCGGCCTGACCGGTGAGAACCTCATCGAGCTGCTCGAGATGCGGCTGGATGCCCTGGTGCTGCGTGCCGGCTTCGCCCGCACCATTGCCCAGGCCCGCCAGCTGGTGGTACATCGCCACATCATGGTTGACGGCGCCCGCGTGGACCGCCCGTCCTTCCGCGTCTCCGAGGGTCAGCTCATCCACGTGCACTCCCGCAGCGAGACCATGGCTCCGTTCCAGGTCGCAGCAGCAGGCGCGCACCGCGATGTCCTGCCCAACGTCCCGGCCTACCTGGACGTGCAGCTGGAGAAGCTCCAGGCCAAGCTGGTCCGCCGCCCGAAGCGCTCCGAGGTCCCCGTGACCTGCGAAGAGCAGCTCGTGGTCGAATACTACGCCCGCTAAGCCGATCCGCTCGGCGCAACGGCACGTTGTTCCCAAAACCAAGCAGCCCGCGGCAGTTGCCGCGGGCTGCTTGGTTACATCCGGCGGCCATTCGGTAAGGTACATAGAGGGTCCGCGGGAACCGCGCGGCCGGCCGCACAGCCGCGGCCCTCATCAGCTACTACGCTTTAGAAGGAGCGACCATCAATGTCAGGTGGAGATATCGCCGGTCTCATCGCTGCCGGGGTGTTTGCCGTTCTGGTCGCACTGCTTGCCGTTCCCGTGTGGAAGCTCGGCAAGGTGTTCGACGAAATCCGGGCAACCATCCGGTCCATCAGCGACGGCACCACACCGCTCATTGACGAGGTCACTACCACCGTGTCCACGACCAATCAGCAGCTGCGGAAAGTCGACGGCATCGCCTCGAATGTCTCTGACGCATCAGCCAACATTTCGGCGCTGTCGTCGCTGGTCGCTGCCACGGTCGGCTCCCCGCTGATCAAGGTCGCAGCCTTTTCCTACGGCGTCCGCTCGGCCTTCGCGGGCCGCAAGAACCAGCCGGCCCGCGGCCGCCGCAGCCGCTAGCCCACACCCGAACAGCAGAGGGAAGTCATGATGAAGCGCATTTTCTGGGTGGGCATCGGCGTAGCCGTGGGTGTCCTGGCCGTCCGCAAGCTGTCCGAAACCAAGTCCGCGCTGGGCCCGGAAGGCCTCAACCGTACGCTGGGCACTCTGGCGGACAGCATGCAGAACTTTGCCGATGCTGTCCGGACCGGCATGAACGAGCGGGAAACGGACCTGCGTGCGGCACTGGGCGTCGATCCGGCCGAGGCAGGCCCCACCCGCTAAGCAGACAATGCCGGCCGCGAGCGGCCGGCCGGAACACGGCGCAGCCCGTCCTGCGCCTGCCTGAAACACCGGAAGGGTTAGAAACTCCATGAAGTCCCATGAGATTGCACGCCGTTGGGTTGAATATTTCAGCCAGAATGGCCATACGGTCGTGCCCTCGGCCTCCCTCGTTTCCAGCGACCCGTCGCTGCTGTTCACCGTGGCCGGCATGGTGCCCTTCATTCCATACCTGACCGCGCGGGAGGAGCCGCCTTACCCGCGGGCGACCAGCGTGCAGAAATGCATCCGTACCGGCGACATCGAAGAAGTGGGCAAGACCGCCCGCCACGGCACCTTCTTCCAGATGTGCGGCAACTTTTCCTTCGGCGACTATTTCAAGGAACGCGCCATCTCCCTGGCCTGGACGCTGCTGACCAAGCCGGTGGCCGACGGCGGCTATGGACTGCCCGCGGACCGGCTCTGGATCACGGTCTACCAGGACGATGACGAGGCGCTGGAAATCTGGCGCGACAAGATCGGCGTGCCGGCCAATCGCATCCAGAAGTTCGGCAAGAAGGACAACTATTGGTCCACCGGCCAGCCGGGTCCGGCAGGGCCCTGCTCCGAGATCTTCTATGACCGCGGACCCGCCTACGGCGCTGAGGGCGGACCGGCCGCGGATGACAACCGCTACGTCGAGATCTGGAACCTGGTGTTCATGCAGTACCAGCGCGGCGAAGGCACCGGCAAGGATGACTTCGAGATCCTCGGCGAACTGCCCAAGAAGAACATCGACACCGGCCTGGGCCTGGAACGTCTGGCGATGATCCTGCAGGGCGTCGAGAACATGTACGAGACGGACCAGGTCCGCCCGGTCCTGGACAAGGCGGCCGAGCTTTCCGGCAGGGAATATACCTCCGCCGAGACCGATGACGACCCGCACCACGCGGACGACGTCCGGATGCGCGTGGTCGCTGACCACATCAGGTCCTCCCTGATGCTCATCGCCGACGGCGTGACTCCGTCCAACGAAGGCCGCGGCTATGTGCTGCGCCGGCTGATCCGCCGGGCGGTGCGCGCCATGCGCCTGCTCGGCGTCGAGAAGGCCTGCCTGCCCGAACTTCTGACCGCCTCCCGCGACGCCATGAAGAACACCTACCCGGTGGTGGAGTCCGATTTCGAACGGATCAGCCGCATTGCGTACGCCGAG
Source organism: Arthrobacter sp. B0427-1-12 (assembly GCF_059092905.1). Taxonomy (NCBI): domain Bacteria; kingdom Bacillati; phylum Actinomycetota; class Actinomycetes; order Micrococcales; family Micrococcaceae; genus Arthrobacter; species Arthrobacter sp. B0427-1-12. Next base: position 5,929 of record NZ_JBNHIC010000023.1, read on the forward strand.
GAGCGTGCCTTCCTGCGCACCATTGCCTCCGGCACTGCCCGGCTGGAGGATGCCGTCAAGGAATCCAAGGCCGCCAACAAGCCGCTCTCCGGCGAGGACGCGTTCACGCTGCATGACACCTACGGCTTCCCCATCGACCTGACCCTCGAAATGGCCGAAGAGGCCGGCCTGAAGGTCGATGAGCAGGGCTTCCGCAAGCTGATGGCCGAACAGCGCCAGCGCGCCCAGGCGGATGCCCGGGAAAAGAAGCTGGGCCACGCCGACGTGCGTGTGTTCAAGGAAATGCTCGCCGAAGGCGAGACGGTCTTCACCGGCTACGGCGAGCTGACCACTGAATCCCGTGTCCGCGGCATCGTCAGAGGCGGTACCGCCGTCGGGCTGGCCAGCCAGGGCGAAACGGTCGAACTGGTCCTGGGCGAAACGCCCTTCTACGCGGAAGCCGGCGGCCAGGCCGCCGACGTCGGCCTCATCACCGGTGACGGTTTCATCGTCGAGGTGCTCGATGTCCAGCGGCCGGTCAAGGGGCTGAGCGTCCACAAGGCCATCGTCCGGGAGGGCGAGATCGCCGCCGGCGCCCAGGTGGTCGCCGCCGTCGACCAGCAGCGCCGCCGGGCGGGGGAGCAGGCGCACTCCGGCACCCACATCGTGCACGCCGCACTGCACCAGATCCTCGGTCCGGAAGCCCTGCAGCGCGGTTCCTTCAACAAGGCCGGCTACCTGCGGTTCGACTTTGCGTGGGGCGAGGGCATCAGCGCCGCGGCCCGTTCGGAGATCGAAGAGGTTTCCAACATCGCGATCCGCAACGACTTCAAGGTGGAAACCAAGGTCATGCCGCTGGCGGAGGCGAAGGCTCTGGGCGCCATGGCGCTGTTCGGCGAAGCGTACGGCAACACCGTCCGCGTCGTGGAGATTGACGGCGCCTGGTCGCGAGAACTGTGCGGCGGCACTCACGTGGATGCCACTGCCCAGATCGGCAGCCTGACGCTGCTCGGCGAGCAGTCGGTAGGTTCCGGCAACCGCCGCGTCGAGGCGCTGGTGGGCCTGGATGCCTTCCGGCATCTGGCCGCCGAGCGGGCACTGGTGACTGAGCTGTCCGACATGCTCAAGGTGCCGTCCGCGCAGCTGGCGGACCGTGTCGCGGCCACTTTGCAGAAGCTGAAGGCCGCCGAAAAGGAACTGGACCGGCTGCGCAAGGAACAGCTGGCAGTGTCTGCCGCCGCGCTGGTGGACAGCGCGGTGGACACTGCCGGTGTGCGCCTGATCGCCCACAACGCCGGTTCCATCAGCGGTGCGGACGATCTGCGCGCGCTGGCGATGGACCTGCGGTCCCGGCTTGGTGCGGGCGCGGCCACGGTTGCCCTGAGCGGGGTGGCCAACGGCCGTCCGGTGATCCTGGTGGCAACCAACGAGGCCGCGCGTGAGGCCGGCGTCAAGGCCGGGGCCCTGGTCAAGCGTGCCGCGGGCATCCTCGGCGGCGGCGGCGGCGGAAAGGACGATGTCGCCCAGGGCGGCGGAACCGACGCCTCGAAGGTCGACGAGGCGCTGGCGGCCGTGCGCGCCGCGGTCGCCAACCGCGCTTAGGGGCTTCCTTGACCGAACCGGAGTACCCTGTCGGCGTCAAGATCGGCGTCGACGTCGGAATGGCCCGTGTGGGCGTCGCCAGCTGCGATCATCATGGAGTGCTGGCGACGCCGGTGCGTACCTTGCGCCGCGATGCGAAGAAGAACTCAGACATCCAGCTGCTGGTGCGCGAGGTCCTCGAGCGCGGCGCGGTCCAGGTTTTCGTGGGGCTGCCGCGCACGCTGAAGGGCGAGGAAACTGCTTCGGCACGGATGGCGCGCGACTATGCGGCCCTGCTGGCTGCCGGCCTGGCCGCGCGCGGCGCCGGGGTTCCGGTACATATGATTGACGAGCGACTGACAACAGTCTCGGCCCACCGCTCCCTGCGGCAAGCTGGCTTGAGCACCCGCGAACATCGTAAGGTTGTGGATCAGGTGGCAGCTGTGGAGATTCTGCAGCAGGCCATCGATATGCAACGATCGCTGGGGCGGGACGTGGGGGTCCCGGTGTCCGTGCCTTCCGGCCGGAATGAGCCCGGCAGCGACGAGGAACTGAGGAGCCTGTAATTTCCATGCACAGCTTCAGCGGGAAGGACATGGTGCGGTGAACCATCCCTACCCGGATTACCCGGCCGCCGAATCGGCCCCGGAAAACTCCAGCCAGCATCCCGCAGACCACCTGTTCGAGGATTCGACAGTGTCGCCCCGGACCCGGCAGCCCGCCAGGGACCGGCAGCGCCGCCAGCGGCGGCGCACCATCGTGATGCTGGTGGCCGTTGCGCTCTTCGTGGCAGTCATCGTCGGCATCACGATGACGCTGCGTGCATGGCTGGGCGCGGATGAGGTCGAAGACTACGCCGGACCGGGCGAGGGAGAGGTGACCGTCACCGTTCCCCAGGGGGCCGGGCCGATTGTCATCGGCACCATCCTGGAGGAACGGGATGTCGTCGCCACGGGCGAAGTCTTTGCCGCCGTCCTGCAGTCCGAAGCCCAGGGGCGCGAAGTGCAGCCCGGCGACTACGTCCTGAAGCACCGGATGTCGTCCAAGGACGCCGCCTTGGTGCTGCTGGATGAAGACGCCAGCCGCGTCCATTACGCCGCGCTTAACCAGAACCTGCGCCTGAACGAGGCGCTGGACGTACTGGCGCAGGCGACCCGCATTCCGTTGGCGGACTTCCAGCAGCTGGCGAGCACGCCGCAGCATTTCGGCCTGCCCGCCCAGGCAGTCAGCATGGAGGGCTACCTGGCCCCCGGCGAGTACCGGTTCCCGGTCGAAATGACGGCCGAGGAGATCCTCAAGCAGCTCGTGGACAAGACCTTCCAGGAACTCGAGGGAGCCGGCGTCACCGACCCTGCCGAGCAGTACCGGATCCTGACTATTGCGAGCATCATCGAGGCAGAGGCCGGCGAAGCCGACTATGCCACCGTGGCCGGCGCCATCCGGAACCGCCTGGACCCCTCCAACACGGAAACGTCCGGACTTATCCAGTCCGACGCCACGGTGACCTACGGGCTCGACCGCAAGAGCTACGAGCTGACACCGGAGGAGAAAGCGGACACGTCCAATCCGTACAATACGTACGCGCATGCGGGCCTGCCCGTCGGCCCGATCGGTTCGCCCAGCCAGCCGGCGATCGAGGCTGCGGTCAATCCGGCCGATGTCCCGTATTTCTACTGGGTCACGGTGAACCTGGACAGCGGAGAGACGAAGTTCTCCGAGACCCTGGCCGAGCACAATAGCTACGTGGCTGAATACCAGCAGTGGTGCGGCCGGAATGCAGGCAGGTGCGTCTAGCCGTGACCGATGCGTTGACGGACGCTGCCGGCCGCGGCGGACAGGCGGCCGTCCTGGGTCATCCGATTGGGCATTCCAAGTCGCCCCGGCTGCACCGGGCTGCCTACAACTATCTCGGCGTCGATTTCCGCTACGGTTCCTTCGACCTGACGGAGGACCAGCTGCCTGCCTTCATGGCGTCGGTGCGTGCGGATGACTCCTGGCGCGGCCTGTCGGTCACCATGCCGTTAAAGAGTGCCATGGCCCAGGAGATGGACCAGCTGACGCCGCTGGCGCGGAAGCTGGGCGTCGTGAACACCGTGTCCTTCGAGTATCCGGCGGCGGGCCCGGCCAGGCTCACCGGGCACAACACCGATGTGGCCGGCATAGTGGAGGCGCTGCGGCATGCGAAGGTGAAGGAAACCCCCGCTGCCGCGATCCTCGGCGGCGGCGGCACGGCCACGGCCGCCATCGCCGCGCTGACCCAACTCGGCGCCTCGGAAGTGCGCGTCTATGTGCGCAGCGTGGCCCGCGCGGGCGCGATCGCCGAACTGGCCGACCAGCTCGGCGTCCGGTGCGAACTGGTGCCCTGGGATGGCGTGCAGGACGGGCTGGCGGCGAACGACGTCGTAATCTCCACGCTGCCCCCCGGCGCGGCCGACGATGCGGCGGGCGCGCTGGAGGCCGCCGAAGTGGGCAAGGAAGGTGCCGTCCTGCTGGATGCCGCCTACGATCCGTGGCCCAGCCGGCTGTCCGCCGCCTGGACCGCCCGGGGCGGCACAGCGGTGCACGGCCTGGAAATGCTTCTCTACCAAGCAGTTGAACAAGTCCGGATCTTCACCGGTCCGGCCTTCCATAATGAGCAGGACGTCATAAATGTGATGTGCGACGCAGTGGACGTACCCCGGCGCTAACGGCGCCCGGACGAGATGGCAGGATGATGAATATGTTGCGTTGGTTGACGGCCGGTGAATCCCACGGCCCCGCTCTTGTTGGAATTATTGAAGGCGTCCCCGCCGGTGTGGAACTGACCAGCGTGCAGATCCAGGAGGCCCTGGCGCGGCGCCGCCTGGGCTACGGCCGCGGTGCGCGCATGAAGTTCGAACAGGACGAGGTCGCCATCCTTGGCGGCGTCCGGCACGGCATCACCCAGGGCGGCCCGGTGGCCATCCAGGTGGGCAACACGGAATGGCCCAAGTGGGAAAAGATCATGGCCTCCGATCCGGTGGACCCCGCCGAACTGGCGGAGCTGGCCCGCAATGCGCCGCTGACCCGGCCGCGTCCGGGCCATGCGGACTTCACCGGCATGCAGAAATACGGCTTCGATGAGGCCCGTCCGGTGCTGGAACGCGCCTCGGCCCGGGAGACCGCCGCGCGCGTCGCCCTGGGGACCGTCGCTGCCCAGTTCCTGCGGGCCCTGGGCATTGAACTGGTCAGCCACACGGTAGCCATCTCCACCGTCGCGGTACCTGAAGGCACCCGTCCGCCGCTGCCCTCGGATGTTCTGGCCCTGGACGAGGATCCGCTGCGCTGCTTCGACCGTGAAACCTCCGACGCGATGGTGGCGGAGGTCGACGCAGCCCACAAGGAAGGCGAAACCCTTGGCGGGGTCGTCGAAGTGCTCGCCTACGGACTGCCGCCGGGACTGGGCAGCTACGTGCACTGGGACCGCCGGCTCGATGCCCGCCTGGCCGCTGCCCTGATGGGAATCCAGGCCATCAAGGGAGTGGAGGTCGGCGACGGCTTCCAGACCGCCACCCGCCGCGGTTCCGCGGCCCACGACGAGATCGTCCGGGACGAGAACGGCGTCATTGTGCGCGCCACGAACCGGGCCGGGGGCATCGAAGGTGGCATGAGCATCGGCGACGTGCTGCGCGTGCGCGCCGCCATGAAGCCGATCGCCACCGTCCCGCGGGCCCTGCGGACCATCGACATCAGCACCGGAGACGCGGCCAAGGCGCACCATCAGCGCTCGGACGTCTGCGCTGTCCCGGCCGCCGGGGTCGTTGCGGAGGCCATGGTGGCCCTTGTGCTGGCGCAGGCCGTGACGGAAAAGTTCGGCGGGGATTCAGTCGCGGAGACGGCCCGGAACCTGAAGAGCTACCTGGAGAACATTCCCGGGCCCCTCGATTCGGTCGGGAACTGATGCCTGAACGCTTCACCCGGCCTATCGTGATGATAGGTTTCATGGCCGCAGGCAAGACGGCCATCGGGCAGGAATACGCCAACCGGCACAAGCTGCAGTTCGTTGATACGGACCATCTGATCGTTGAACGCCACGGAGTGATCGCCGACATCTTCGCGAACCGGGGCGAACGCGCGTTCCGCGAGATCGAGGCCCGGACCATCGCCGGGATCCTGGACGGCAGCAGCGGAGGGATCGTGGTTTCCCTCGGCGGCGGCGCCGTGCTGGACTCCGGGACCCAGCAGCTGCTGGCGGACAGCACCGTGGTCTTCATCGACACGGACCTGGAAACGGTGCTGCCGCGGATTTCGCGCAATACCGGGCGGCCGCTGCTGGCCGGCGGCGCCGCGCAGCGGTGGACCGAACTGGCCACGGTGCGCCGCCCCATCTACGAACGCCTCGCCGACGTGGTACTCGATGCCCGCGGCCGCCATACCGTCCAGGAGCTGGTCGACCAGCTCGACCAGAAGCTTGTGGAAAGGAACTGCTAGGTGCAAACCGAAGCCAGCGTTATCAAAGTCACCGGAACTGCCGCTGCGGACAATTACGACGTCGTCGTTGGCCGCGGGCTGCTGGACCGCCTCCCAGCCATCCTGGGTGAGCGGGTGCGGCGGGTGCTCGTGATCCACCCCCGCGCGCTGCGGGCCACCGGGGACGCCGTCCGCGAAGAGCTCGCTTCGGCCGGCTTCACCGCGGTCACCGCGGAGATTCCCGATGCCGAAGAAGGCAAGCACATCCAGGTCGCCGCGTTCTGCTGGCAGGTGCTGGGCCAGAACGATTTCACCCGCTCTGATGCCGTGGTGTCCGTGGGCGGCGGAGCCGTCACGGACCTGGCCGGATTCGTGGCCGCGACCTGGCTGCGCGGGGTCAAGGTGGTGCACCTGCCCACCAGCCTGCTGGGCATGGTCGACGCCGCTGTGGGCGGCAAGACGGGCATTAACACCGCCGAAGGCAAAAACCTGGTCGGCGCCTTCCATCCGCCCGCCGCAGTACTGGCGGATCTGGACGCCCTCGCCACCCTGCCGAAGAATGAACTGGTCACCGGCATGGCGGAAGTCGTCAAGTGCGGTTTCATCGCCGACCCGGCGATCCTCGACCTGATCGAGGCCAACCCGGAGGCTGTCACCGAGGCGGATTCCGCCGTCGTGCGCGAACTGGTGGAGCGGGCCATCGCGGTCAAGGCCAAGGTGGTGTCGGCGGACCTGAAGGAATCGGGAGAGCGGGAGTACCTGAACTACGGGCACACGCTGGGCCATGCCATCGAACTGGCGGAACGCTACCAGTGGCGCCATGGTGCCGCGGTATCCGTCGGGCTGGTCTTTGCGGCCGAGCTGTCCCGGATGGTGGGCCGGCTGGATGACGCGACCGCGGACCGCCACAAGGCCATCCTGGAATCACTGGGCCTGCCGGTGGCCTACCGAGGGGACCGCTGGGCGGCACTGCTGGACGGCATGCGCCGGGACAAGAAGTCCCGCGGCGACCTGCTGCGCTTCGTGGTGCTCGACGGCCTGGCCAAACCCGGGATCCTGGAGGTTCCGGACACCTCGCTGCTGTTCGCTGCGTACCAGGAGATCGCGGAGTAGTTTTCCGGACCGGTTTTTGCAGGCGGTAAAATAGCCCCTGAACTTTACACAACTCACGAAAGAGATCCTGTGGCGACAACCAACGACATCAAAAACGGCACCGTCCTGAAGCTTGAGGGCAACCTTTGGAACGTCCTCGAATTCCAGCACGTCAAGCCGGGTAAGGGTGGCGCTTTTGTCCGCACCAAGCTGCGGAACGTGCGCTCCGGCAAGGTCGTTGACAAGACCTTCAACGCCGGAATGAAGATCGAGACCGCCACGGTGGACCGCCGCGACTACCAGTACCTGTACAAGGACGGCGCGGACTTCGTCTTCATGGATACCCAGGACTACGACCAGATCACCGTCCCCAGCGAGACCGTGGGAGACGCCGAACACTTCATGCTGGAAAACCAGAACGTCAACATCGCCATGTACGAGGGCTCACCGCTGTACATCGAGATGCCGCCGTCGGTCGTCCTGGAGATCACCTACACCGAACCGGGCCTGCAGGGCGACCGCTCCACCGGCGGCACCAAGCCGGCCACCGTGGAGACCGGCTACGAGATCCAGGTGCCGCTGTTCCTGGAAACCGGAACCAAGGTCAAGATTGACACCCGCACCGGCGATTACCTGGGCCGCGTCAACGAGTGAGCGCCCGTTCCAAGGCCCGCAACCGGGCCCTCGATGTCCTCTTCGAAGCCGAACAGCGGTCGGCTCCGGCCTTCGAAGTGCTCAAGGACCGCAGGGAAAAGACCGACCAGACCATCAATCCCTATACGGCGGACATCGTCGAGGGCGTCGTCGCGATGCAGGAACGCATCGACGAGTTCCTGCAGACCTACTCGCAGGGCTGGCCGCTGGAGCGCATGCCCGCAGTGGACCGGATCATCCTGCGCATCGGCACCTGGGAACTGCTCTATAACGACGACGTCCCGGACGGTGTCGCGGTCAGCGAAGCGGTGGAGCTGGCCAAAACCCTGTCCACCGACGAGTCGCCGTCGTTCATCAACGGCCTGCTCGGCCGGCTCCAGCAACTGAAGCCGACGCTGCTGGCGTAGCGCGCCGGTCCTGGCGGCGCCGAGGAATACCAACAGGCCGGTGCCCGGCCCGCAGCTCAGCTGCGGCGCAGGGCACCGGCCTGCGCCGCCTGGGCCTGCAGGAACAGCCGGCCGCGGTGTCTGCCGGCTTCCTCCAGCAGCCGGCGTTCCTCCTGCCGGTGGGTGCCGACGTCGTACCCGGCAATGATGCGCTGCCGGGTAAAGGCGAGGCGGGTCGCGGCGCGCTCGAAATCCTTCATCACTGCCTTGGCGCCAAAGCGCCCGGCCCAGGCGGCTGCCTGCGACCGGCCTTCGGAGGTGGCCAGCATGGCTACTTCCTCCCTGGTGAACCAGCCCGCCGCCGCATAGTCGGCCAGCCGCCGCTCCGTCAGGCGGCGTTCGGCGCGGCGCAGGAACCAGACCGCGCCGATGGCCGCCGCGAACAGCGGCACCTGGAGCAGCACATAGAAGACCAGGAAATTGTCGAAGAACAGCAGCGGGCCGCCGTTCCAGAGCATGTGCCCGCCCACGGCCGGCACCAGTCCAACGGCGAACGCCGCCAGCGCGGTGCCCGCGCCGCCACGCCGGGCAGCCAGGCCGAGGGCGACGCCCAGGCATGCGGTGAACAGGACATGGGCAAAGGGGGAGAGCAGGCCGCGCAGGACGAACACGACCACGACCTCCACGCCCATGGCGCCGGCTTCCAGGTAGGCCGATCCGAAGTACACGATGTTCTCCGTGAAGGCGAAGCCGGCAGCCACTGTGCCGGCGTAGACGATGCCGTCGATGGGACCGTCGAAGTGGCTGCGGCGGATGAACAGCAGGATGAGCACGCCCAGGCCCTTGGTGAATTCCTCCAGCAACGGTGCCTGCAGCACCGGACCGACGAAGTCGGCCGAGGCGGAGGTCGCGGCGACCAGCAGTTCGGTCACACCCGGGCCCAGCAGCAGGGCCAGCCCAGTGGACATCCCGGCGCCCCAGAGGAAGGCCCCGAACAGGGCCAGCCGCGGTTCCGGCTCCCAGCGGTCGATCCAGCCGATGCCCAGCAGGCAGATGCCCAGCGGAATGAGCGCCAGGATTCCGCAGGCCAGGAAGGCCGCTGACCCCATGCTCAGGGTCAGGACCAGGGCCAGCAGCAGGAAGGCTGCGGCGCACAGGGTGATCAGGACGGCTGACAGCCAGCCGTGCCGCCGCCTGCGGGCCGGCCGGGCCCAGACCGGCTGGACGGGCTGCGGCTGGTGGCGCGCAGGGACCGGCGCCTCATGGGGTCCGGTGACGGTGCGCATCCACTGTGGGTCGTCCGGCCTCCACTGCGGTTGCCCGGGTTCGGTCATCGACATGCCTCCAGAATATGCCCGGCAGGAACCGCCGGCTGCCAGGCCAGGTCCCGGGCCGGATCCGGAGGCGGGGAGCCGGGGGTGTGATAGTTTTGAGTTTGCTAACCACCCTTTAAGTTCCGTCCCGTGAGGCGGGGAAGGAGGAAGCAGAACTTGAGCGTGCCTTCCAAGCCCTCTGCTGCGCCGCGCGTCGTTCTTGCCGAAGCGGATATCGACCGCGCCCTGACGCGCATCGCGCATGAAATCCTCGAAGCCAACAAGGGATCGCAGGACCTGGTCCTGCTGGGTATTCCCCGCAGGGGCTTTCCTCTGGCTAAGCGGCTGGCGGCCAAGATCGCGGCCGCGGATACCGCCGTCGACCCCGGTTCCATCGTCGGCCAGCTCGATGTCACGATGTTCCGTGACGACCTGGCCCGCCAGCCCACCCGTCCTCCGCTGCCCACCCAGCTGCCGGCCGGCGGCATCGACAACAAGGTCGTCGTCCTGGTCGACGATGTCCTCTACTCGGGCCGCACCATCCGAGCCGCCCTGGATGCCCTCGTGGATCTGGGCCGGCCGCGGATCGTCCGCCTGGCCGTGCTGGTCGACCGCGGCCACCGCGAGCTGCCAATCCGCGCCGACCACGTCGGCAAGAACCTGCCGACATCGTCGGCGGAGAAGGTCCGGGTCCGGTTGTCCGAGATCGATGTGATTGATGGCAGGCCCGTCAACGAAGTCGTCATCGAGGGCTGAACATGAAGCATTTGCTATCGACCCTGGACCTGGACCGTGCGGACGCCATCCGCATCCTCGATGTGGCGGAGGAAATGTCCGCCGTCGGCGAGCGCGAGATCAAGAAGCTTCCCGCGCTGCGCGGCCGCACGGTCGTCAACCTCTTCTTCGAGGATTCCACCCGGACGCGGACCTCCTTCGAGGCTGCTGCCAAGCGGCTGTCCGCGGATGTGATCAACTTCGCGGCCAAGGGCTCCTCGGTTTCCAAGGGTGAATCCCTCAAGGACACGGCGCAGACCCTGGAGGCGATGAGCGCGGATGCGGTGGTCGTGCGGCACTGGGCCTCCGGTGCTCCGGCCAGGCTCGCGACGTCGGATTGGATCAACGCTGCGGTGGTCAATGCCGGTGATGGAACCCATGAGCACCCGACCCAGGCCCTGCTGGACGCTTTCACCATGCGCCGGATGTGGGCCCGGGTGGCGGGTACGGGCTCGGCAGGGAGGGATCTGTCCGGCATGCACGTTGCCATCGTCGGCGATGTCCTGCATTCCCGGGTGGCCCGATCCAACCTGTGGCTGCTGCGCACCCTGGGCGCGAAGGTCACGCTGGTGGCCCCGCCCACGCTGCTGCCGGTGGGCGCCGCTGCCTGGCCCTGCGAGATCAGCTACGATCTGGACGCGACACTCGCCCAGGGGCCGGATGCCGTCATGATGCTGCGGATCCAGGCCGAACGGATGCACGCCGCTTTCTTCCCGACCGCGCGCGAATACTCCCGGCGCTGGGGCTTCGACGATTCACGGCTGGCCGCGCTGGAGGCCCGGGGCCCGGAGCATACGATCATCATGCATCCGGGCCCGATGAACCGCGGCCTGGAAATCTCCTCCGCTGCCGCCGACTCCGCCAGGTCGACGATCCTGGCCCAGGTCCGCAACGGCGTGTCGATCCGCATGGCGGTGCTGTATCTGCTGTTGTCCGGCGAGGGCCGGGCCGCCGCGGCGCCCGCAGCGCGGGAGGCGGACGCCGCCCCAGAAAATCCATCCATCCTCAAGGAGGCCACCCGGTGACTTCAGCAGACAATGCCGCGGGCGCGCAGAACCAGTCCGGCACGCCGGGCCAAGCCAGCACGCAGGGGCGGACCGGAGCCGGGCGCTATCTGGTCCGCGGGGCGTCCCTGCTGGGCGGTGAACGCACCGACCTGCTGATCGCCGACGGCATCATCGCCGAAACGGGCACGGGCCTCTCGGGTGCCGGTGCGGTCGTCGTCGATGCCGAGGGCCTGATTGCCCTGCCGGGCATGGTTGACCTGCACACCCACCTGCGGGAACCGGGCCGCGAAGACGCCGAAACGGTGGAAACGGGCACCCGGGCCGCCGCGCTGGGCGGTTTCACCGCAGTCCACGCCATGGCCAATAGCCTGCCCGTCGCGGACACGGCAGGCGTCGTGGAGCAGGTGTTCAGCCTGGGCCGCCGGGCCGGCTGGGCGGACGTGCGGCCGGTGGGCGCTGTCACGGTCGGCCTCGCGGGGGAGCGGCTGGCGGAGCTTGGCGCCATGGCGGATTCCCGGGCCCGGGTCAGGGTGTTCTCCGACGACGGCATGTGCGTCCACGACCCGGTGCTGATGCGCCGCGCCCTGGAGTACGTGAAAGCGTTCGACGGCGTCATCGCCCAGCATGCGCAGGAACCGCGCCTGACCGAGGGTGCGCAGATGAACGAGGGCGACGTGTCCGCCGTGCTCGGCATGACGGGCTGGCCCGCGGTTGCCGAGGAAAGCATCATTGCCCGCGACGTCCTGCTGGCCCAGCATGTGGATTCGCGGCTGCATGTGTGCCACGTGTCCACGGCCGGTTCGGTGGAGATCATCCGCTGGGCCAAGCAGCGTGGCATCAAGGTCACCGCCGAGGTGACGCCGCACCACCTGTGGCTGACCGATGAGCTGGTCCGCAGCTACGACCCGGTGTACAAGGTCAATCCTCCGCTGCGCACCGACGAGGACGTGCAGGCCCTGCGCGCCGGACTGGCCGACGGCACCATCGATGTCATCGGCACCGACCATGCGCCGCATCCTGCCGAAGCGAAGGACTGCGAATGGGCGCAGGCAGCCATGGGCATGACAGGACTGGAAACGGCCTTGTCCGTGGTCCAGCACACCATGATCGAGACCGGCCTGATCGGCTGGGAGGATTTCGCCAGGATCACCTCCTTCACTCCTGCCGCCATCGGCAGGCTGGCGGACCAGGGCCGGCCGCTGGCCGCCGGTGAACCCGCGAACCTGACACTGGTGGATCCCGCTGCGCGCTGGACGGTGGATCCCGGCGTCATGGCGACCATGGGGCGCAACAGTCCGTTCGCCGGCCGCGAGCTTCCCGGCGCGGTGGTCGCCACCTTCTACGCCGGGCATGCCACTGTGCTCGGCGGCGAACTGAATGAACCGCATCCTGCTTCGAAGGAGTCTTCGTGGAGCGTCTAGGGCCCGGACTGCTGACCCTTGGCCTGATCGTCATCCTGATCGGCCTTGTCGCCTGGGGCTGGCGCAACCGGCTCGCCCGGCAGGCGGACATCGCGCCGCTGCCGGCCATCCCCGAGGAACTGCCGGAGACGGCCCGCAGCTTCGACGGCCAGTACGTTGTCACGACGACGGCGGGGGACTGGCTGGACCGGATCGCGGTCCACAGTCTCGGCGTCAAGGCCAACGCCACGCTCCATGTCTTCGCGGACGGTGTGCTCATCGAACGGACCGGCTCCGCCGATGTCTACATCGGGCGGGACAAGCTGGACGACGTCCGGCTGGAACGGGGCATGGCGGGCAAGTACGTGGAGAAGGAAGGCCTGGTGGTGCTGACCTGGCGGCTCGGCGGGACCGCCGTGGACACCGGTTTCCGCACCCGCCGCGCCGCAGACAAGCGGGACCTATTCAACGCCATCACAGAACTACTGACGGACGCCGCCGACCATGCGGACAACAAGCAAGACGAGGAACGACAGTGACGACAGCGACACAGCCCACCACCCGGACCACAGCAGCGGCCGTCCTGGTTCTCGAAGACGGACGGACCTTCCGCGGCCGCAGCTACGGCGCGCAGGGCACCGCCCTGGGCGAGGCCGTCTTCGCCACCGGAATGACCGGCTACCAGGAAACCATTACGGATCCGTCCTACGCCCGCCAGCTGGTGGTCCAGACAGCACCGCATATCGGCAACACCGGAGTCAATGACGACGACGCCGAATCCCGCCGCATCTGGGTGGCCGGCTACATCGTCCGCGAGGCAGCCCGGCGCCCGTCGAACTGGCGCTCCGAACGCAGCCTCGACGAGGAACTCGTGGCCCAGGGGATCGTGGGCATCCAGGGCGTCGATACCCGCGCGATCACCCGCCACCTGCGCGAACGCGGCGCCATGAAGGCCGGCATCTTCTCCGGCGAGGCCGCGGCCCGGCCGGAGCCGGAACTGCTGGCCGAAGTCAACGCGCAGGCCCCGATGGCGGGCTCCCGCCTGGCCGAGGAAGTCAGCATCGACGCTGCATATGTCGTCGAACCCAGGGACCACGGCTGGGAAGGCGAGCCGCGGTTCACCATCGCCGCCCTCGACCTGGGGATCAAATCGATGACCCCGCACCGGTTCGCCGAGCGCGGCGTGCGCGTCCACGTGCTGCCCGCGGGCGCCACGCTGGCCGACATCGACGCGGTGAATCCGGACGGTGTCTTCATGTCCAACGGACCGGGGGACCCGGCCACGGCCGATTCCCAGGTCGCCACTCTGCGCGAGGTCCTGGACCGGCGGGTGCCGTTCTTCGGCATCTGCTTCGGCAACCAGATCCTCGGCCGGGCCCTGGGCTTCGGAACCTACAAGCTGCGGTATGGACACCGCGGCATCAACCAGCCGGTCATGGACCGCCGTACGGGCAAGGTGGAGATCACCTCGCAGAACCACGGTTTCGCCGTAGACGCACCGCTGGACGGGCCCTCCCAAGCGCCCGAGGAACGCTTCGGCCGGGTCGAAGTGAGTCACGTGAGCCTGAACGACCAGGTGGTTGAGGGCCTGGCCTGCCTGGACATCCCGGCATTCTCGGTCCAGTACCATCCGGAGGCCGCCGCCGGACCGCACGATTCGGCCTATCTGTTCGACCGCTTTATTGACCTGATGGCGCAGACCAAGTCCGCCGCAGCAGGTGCCGAGAAGGAAGAAAAGTAATGCCCAAGAGAACTGACCTGAAGAGCGTCCTGGTAATCGGTTCCGGTCCCATCGTGATCGGCCAGGCCGCCGAGTTCGACTATTCGGGCACGCAGGCGCTGCGGGTGCTCAAGGAAGAAGGCCTGCGGGTCATCCTGGTCAACTCCAACCCGGCCACGATCATGACGGACCCCGAGCTGGCGGACGCCACCTACGTCGAGCCGATTACCCCTGAGATAGTCGAGAAGATCATCGCCAAGGAGCGCCCCGATGCCGTGCTGCCCACGCTGGGCGGCCAGACCGCGCTGAACACGGCGATTGCCCTGGACAAGAACGGCGTGCTGGCCAAGTACAACGTCGAATTGATCGGCGCGAACATCGCCGCGATCGAGCTCGGCGAGGACCGCGAAAAGTTCAAGGGCGTCGTCGAACGCTGCGGAGCCGAATCCGCCAAGTCCATCATCGTGCACTCCATGGACGAGGCTTTCCAGGCCGCCGAGGAACTCGGTTACCCAATGGTGGTCCGACCCTCGTTCACCATGGGCGGGCTGGGATCCGGCATGGCATACAACGCGGAGGACCTGCGCCGCATTGCCGGAGCCGGTATCCAGTACAGCCCCACCAGCGAGGTCCTGCTTGAAGAAAGCATCCTGGGCTGGAAAGAATACGAGCTTGAGATGATGCGGGACAAGAACGACAATGTGGTGGTCGTCTGTTCCATCGAAAACTTCGATCCGGTGGGCGTCCACACCGGCGACTCCATCACGGTGGCTCCTGCCCTGACCCTGACGGACCGCGAATACCAGAAGCTGCGCGATATCTCCATCGCCGTGATCCGGGAAGTCGGCGTCGATACCGGCGGCTGCAACATCCAGTTCGCCGTCGAGCCGGACACGGGACGCGTCGTCGTCATTGAAATGAACCCCCGTGTGTCCCGGTCCTCGGCGCTGGCGTCCAAGGCCACCGGCTTCGCCATCGCGAAGATCGCCACCAAGCTGTCGCTGGGCTACACACTGGACGAAATCCCCAACGACATCACCCAGAAGACGCCGGCATCCTTCGAGCCGACGCTGGACTATGTCGTCGTCAAGGTGCCCCGGTTCGCGTTCGAGAAGTTCCCGGCCGCCGACCCGACCCTGACCACCACCATGAAGTCCGTCGGCGAGGCCATGGCCCTTGGCCGCAACTTCACCGAAGCTCTGCAGAAGGCGCTGCGGTCGCTCGAGCAAAAGGGATCGGAACTGTCCTTCGAACCGGTCAACGCCGACGAGGTGCCGGCCTTGATCGAAGCAGCCCGGCGCGCGACGACGGACCGCCTGTCCCAGGTCCAGCGTGCCCTGCTGGGCGGTGCCACCGTGGAGCAGCTCTATGCGGCGACCGGCATCGATCCGTGGTTCCTGGACCAGCTGGTCCTGCTGAACGAGGTCGCCGAGGAAATCCGCACGGCCCCTGCGCTCAGCGAGGACGTACTGCGCCTGGCCAAGCGCCACGGCTTCTCCGACGGCCAGATCGGCCGGCTCACCCACACCCCCGAAGCCGTGGTCCGCGGGGTGCGCCATGCGCTGGGTATTCGTCCGGTCTTCAAGACCGTGGATACCTGCGCAGCGGAGTTCGCAGCCTACACGCCGTACCACTACTCCTCCTATGACGAAGAGGACGAGGTGGAGCAGCATGAGAAGCCGTCCATCATCATCCTTGGTTCCGGTCCCAACCGCATCGGCCAGGGCATCGAATTCGACTACTCCTGCGTCCATGCCACCATGGCGCTGCGCGAAGCCGGGCACGAGACGGTCATGGTCAACTGCAACCCGGAGACGGTTTCCACGGACTACGACGTCTCGACCCGCCTGTACTTCGAACCGCTGACGCTGGAGGACGTGCTGGAGGTGATCGCGGCCGAGCAGCGCACCGGCGGTGTCCTGGGCGTGTACGTGCAGCTGGGCGGCCAGACTCCGCTGAAGCTGGCCCAGGCGCTGGCCGATGCCGGCGTCCCGATCCTGGGCACCTCGCCCGAAGCGATCGATCTCGCCGAGCACCGAGGCGCCTTCAGCCGGGTGCTGGACCATGCGGGGCTGGTCTCACCCAAGAACGGCACGGCCGTTTCCTTCGAGGAGGCCAAGAAGATCGCCGACGAGATCGGCTACCCCGTGCTGGTGCGCCCCTCCTATGTGCTGGGTGGCCGAGGCATGGAGATTGTCTACGATGAGGCCAATCTCTCCCGCTACATCGCCAACGCCACGGAAATCACCCCGGACCACCCGGTGCTGGTCGACCGCTTCCTCGAGGACGCCATCGAAATCGACGTCGACGCCCTGTACGACGGCAGCCAGATGTACCTGGGCGGCATCATGGAGCACATCGAGGAGGCCGGAATCCACTCCGGCGACTCCGCGTGCGTGCTCCCGCCGATTACGCTCGGCGCGGATGTCATCGACCTGGTGCGCGAGGCTACTTTGGCCATTGCCGAAGGTGTGGGCGTGCGCGGCCTGATCAATATCCAGTTCGCGCTGGCATCGGATGTGCTGTATGTCATCGAGGCCAATCCGCGCGCGTCCCGCACCGTTCCGTTCGTCTCCAAGGCCACAGGTGTGCAGCTGGCGAAGGCGGCCGCACTCATCGGCACCGGCATGACCATCGGACAGCTGCGCACCTCCGGGATGCTGCCGGAAACCGGCGACGGTTCCACGCTGCCGCTCAATGCCCCGGTGGCCGTGAAGGAAGCAGTGCTGCCGTTCGCGCGGTTCCGCACACCCGAAGGCACGGTCGTCGATTCCCTCCTCGGCCCGGAGATGCGCTCCACCGGCGAGGTCATGGGAATCGACAAGTACTTCGATACTGCCTTTGCCAAGAGCCAGGCCGCCGCCAACAACGCGCTGCCGACGGCCGGCAAGGTTTTCGTCTCCGTCGCCAACCGGGACAAGCGGGCGATCGTCATGCCTGTGAAGCTGCTGACGGACCTCGGCTTCGAGATCCTCTCCACGGGTGGCACCGCCGATGTGCTGCGCCGCAACGGCATCCAGGCGACCACCGTGCGCAAGGTGGGCGAGGGAGCGGCCGACGGCGAGGGCACCGTCGTCGACCTGATCACCGACGGCACGATTGACATGGTGGTGAACACCCCGTCGGGCGGCGAGGCCCGCGGCGACGGCTACGAGATCCGCGCCGCCGCCACCTCGGTGGGCACGCCGGTGATGACCACCGTCGCCGAATTCAATGCCGCCATCCAGGCGATCGAGGCCATGCGGTCCTACGAATGGGATGTCACGAGTCTGCAGGAGCACGCCGCGAACCTCAAGGCGGCAGCCGGTGCCTGATCCGGTGGCTGAGCGCAGCTCCTTTGGGTCCCGAATCGCGGCGGCGATGCGGGCCAAAGGCCAGCTGTGCGTCGGCATCGACCCGCATCCGGGGCTGCTGCAGTCCTGGGGGCTGAATGACGACGCCGGCGGGCTGGAGCGCTTTTCGCTGACGGTCCTGGCGGCCGTGGGGGAGCAGGCCTGCGCCGTCAAGCCGCAGGTTGCGCTGTACGAACGGCACGGTTCCGCAGGCCTGGCCGTGCTGGAGCGGGTCCTCGCGGAGGCAGCGGCGGCGGATGTGATCACGATCGCCGATGCCAAGCGCGGCGACATCGGTTCCACCATGGCCGCCTATGCTGATGCGTGGCTGCGGGACGGTTCCGCCCTCGCGGCGGACTCCGTCACGCTCAGCCCCTACCTGGGCTATGAATCACTGCGCCCGGCCCTGGACCTGGCACGGCAGTACGGCCGGGGCGTCTTCGTCCTCGGCCTGACCTCGAATCCTGAAGGTGCCTCCGTCCAGCATGTCGGCGGCGCGGATTCCGTGGCCCGCCGGATCATTGATGCCGTTGTCCGGGAGAATGCGGGAACGGGACCGGACATGGGCTCCGTCGGTCTGGTCATCGGAGCCACCGTCGGCGGCGCCCTGGCAGAGCTGGGCATCGACCTGTCCGCCGTGAACGGTCCGATCCTCGCACCGGGACTGGGCGCGCAGGGGGCCACCGGCCGGGACCTGAAAAAGACCTTCGGGAGCGCCTACGGTCTGGTTCTCGGTACGTCCAGCCGGGACATCCTCAAGGCCGGCCCGGACCAGGCCGCGCTCCGCGAGGCGGCCCGGCGGACCCTGGGCGATTTGTCCTAGGCCGGTCCTGGGCAGGAGCCAGGGGTGCCCGGCCCGGTCATTGGGCCGGGCACACCTGCAGATTGATTTTGGGCTGAACTTGCCGATAGGTTCGAAGCAAGCTCTTCCACCCACTCATTACGTCCACTCGTACCGCTTCGCACATCCCTGGTGCAGCCGGTCCTTTCATGCGGGAGAACACGGTGTCCCTTAAACCCCTCTCAGATGATGAACGAAGCGCGGCGCGGCACAAGGCGACGGCGGCCCGCGCTGCCCGCGCATCTGTGAAGGCCCGGCTGAAGAGCGGTGAAACCAGCGTCGCTGACGTCATCAATGACGGCCACCGGGACGAGGCCATCGGGCGCCTGAAGGTGCTGGAACTGCTGAAGGCCCTGCCCGGCGTCGGCGACGTGCGCGCTGCGGGAATCATGGCTGAAGTCGGGATCGCCCCGACCCGGCGGATCCGTGGCCTGGGAGTACACCAGCGCAAAGCGCTGATCGAACATTTGTCGGCCCATCCCGCCCGGGCCGGCCAGTAGTTAGTGAGGTTCATGTGTCGCAACCGCGGCTGACAGTCCTGGCCGGTCCTACCGCCGTCGGCAAGGGAACTGTGTCCACCTACATCCGGGACCATTATCCGGAAGTCTGGCTCTCCGTCTCCGCCACCACGCGTTCCCCGCGTCCGGGCGAGGTGGACGGGGTGCATTATTTCTTCGTCTCGGCCGACGATTTCGACCGGCTCGTGGCCGAGGGGCAGATGCTCGAATGGGCCGTGGTCCACGGACAGAACCGTTACGGCACCCTGCGCCGTACCGTCGAAGCGGCGATGGCGGACGGAAAGTCGGTCCTGCTGGAAATCGACCTGCAGGGCGCCCGGCAGGTCCGCGAGTCGATGCCGGAGGCGAACTTCGTTTTCCTGGCCCCGCCCTCGTGGGAGGAAATGGTGCGGCGCCTGGTCGGCCGCGGCACCGAAACCGAGGCCGAACAGCAGCGGCGGCTGGAAACCGCTAAACTGGAGCTTGCTGCCGAATCCGAATTCGATCACACGGTCGTCAATGACGATGTTCAGCGCGCGGCAGACGAGCTTGTTTCACTCATGGGAATCCCGCCTCACCGGCGCTAAGACCGGTCCGGGGACCAGCTCTGGGCCGCCGGCCCGGGGCTGTACGGGTTCCCACCTGATTTTTTGGAGAATTTGTGGCTACCAAACCCGAAGGCATCATCAACCCCCCGATCGACGATCTGCTGGAAGCAAGCGATTCCAAGTACGCCTTGGTAATCTACGGTGCCAAGCGCGCCCGCCAGATCAACGCCTACTACTCGCAGCTGCACGAAGGCCTCTTCGAATACGTCGGACCGCTGGTGGACACCAAGCTGAACGAAAAGCCGCTGTCCATCGCGCTGCGCGAGATCAACGAGGGCATGCTGGTCTCCAGGCCCGCACAGCCCGCCGAGTAACGGCAAGGCCGAAGGGAGACGGACGGACTGTGCGCATCGTACTGGGAGTAGGCGGCGGAATCGCCGCCTACAAGGTTGCGTCACTGCTGCGGCTGCTGACCGAAGCGGGCCACAATGTCACCGTCATCCCGACCGGTGCCGCGACGAAGTTCGTCGGCACCGCTACTTGGGAAGCCCTGTCCGGCAATCCCGTGTCCAACAGCGTTTTCGACGACGTGGACAAGGTCAACCATGTCCGCCTGGGTCATGAGGCGGACCTGATCGTGGTGGCTCCGGCCACCGCGGACCTGCTGGCCCGCGCCGCCGCCGGCCTGGCCGACGACCTGCTGACCAATACACTGCTGATGGCCCGCGGACCGGTCGTCTTCGTTCCGGCGATGCACTCCGAGATGTGGCAGCACGCCGCGACCCGGGGCAATGTCCGCACGCTCCGGGACCGCGGCGCCGTCGTCCTGGATCCCGCAGTGGGCCGGCTTACCGGCGCAGATTCGGGTCCCGGACGCCTGCCCGAGCCGGAGGAAATCCACGCGGCCCTCGCGCCGTATCTTCACCCGGCCGGCGCCGCTGCGACCGCATCCGGCCGGCAGGCCGGGTCATTGGCCGGCCTGCTGGCCGGCCGGACCGTTACCGTCACCGCCGGCGGCACCCGTGAACCGCTGGATCCGGTGCGCTTCCTGGGCAACCGGTCCTCCGGCAAGCAGGGGGCCGCACTGGCCCGCGCGGCGCTCGACGCGGGTGCTTCGGTCCGTTTCATCGCCGCCCATATGGAGGTGGCGCCGCCCGCGGAAGCCGAAGTGACCAGGGTGGAAACCGCCCTGGAACTGCGCGAGGCGACCCTGGCAGCGGCGGCGGCCTCCGACGTCGTTATTATGGCGGCCGCGGTCGCCGATTTCCGCCCGTCCCAGGCGGCAGGCTCCAAGATCAAGAAGCGGGACGATGCCGCGGACCCGGTGATCACGCTGGTGCGCAACCCGGACATCCTGCAGGAACTGGTACAGCGCCGTGGGGACAGCGCCGCACCCGCCCTGATTGTCGGCTTTGCGGCGGAAACCGGCGATGAGCAGGGGAACGTGCTGGAGTATGCGCAGCAGAAGCTGCAGCGCAAGGGCTGCGACCTGCTGGTCCTGAACCAGGTCGGCACGGATCTGGTGTTCGGCCAGGACAGCACCAGCGTCACCATTCTGTCCCGTACCAATGCGGCGCCGCAGGCGGAGGCCGGCAGCAAGGACGAGGTCGCCGCGGCGATCGTGGCCCGTATCGCCCAGGACCTGGCCCGTGTCCCCGCCGAAACAGTCTAGCCGGCAGGACAATTGTGCCGGCAGGTATTCTGGCGGCTGAATGCCCTCCCTGACCGAATGCCGGAATGTCAGACCAACCAAGTAGAGTATTTTCGTGACTTCACCTGATAGCCTCCTGCGCCTGTTTACTTCCGAGTCTGTTACCGAGGGCCACCCGGACAAGATCTGCGACCAGATCAGTGACGCCATCCTCGACGCACTGCTCCGGGAGGACCCCGAATCCAGGGTGGCCGTGGAGACCCTCGTGACCACGGGCTTGGTGCACGTCGCGGGTGAGGTGACGACCAACAGCTATGTGGAGATTCCGCAGCTGGTCCGGGAGACCATCCTCGGCATCGGCTACGACTCGTCGGCCAACGGTTTCGACGGCGCGCGCTGCGGCGTTTCGGTGTCGATCGGACAGCAGTCCGCCGAGATCGCCGAAGGCGTGTTCCACTCGCTGGAGGAGCGCGAAGGCATCTCCAAAGACGACTATGACAAGCAGGGCGCCGGGGACCAGGGCATCATGTTCGGCTACGCCAGCGATGAAACGGCTGTGCTGATGCCCACGCCGATCTGGCTCGCGCACCGGCTGTCCGAACGCCTCACCGAGGTCCGCAAGGACGGGACGCTGCCGTACCTGCGTCCCGACGGCAAGACCCAGGTGACGATCGGTTACGACGGCGACCGGCCGGTTTCGGTGGACTCGGTCCTGATCTCCTCCCAGCATGAGGCCGCGGTGCCGCTGGAGCAGCTGCGCGCGGACCTGGCGGCCCACGTGATCGCGCCGGTGCTGGCCACCTCGCACCTGGACACCAGCAATGTCAGGCATATCCTCAACCCCGGCGGCCCCTTCGTCATCGGCGGCCCCGTCGGAGACGCGGGCCTGACCGGACGGAAGATCATCGTGGACACCTACGGCGGCATGGCCCGCCACGGCGGCGGCGCCTTCAGCGGCAAGGACCCGTCGAAGGTGGACCGCTCCGCAGCCTATGCCATGCGCTGGGTGGCCAAGAACGTGGTGGCCGCCGGCCTGGCCAGCCGGGCCGAGATCCAGGTCGCCTATGCGATCGGCATGGCGCACCCGGTGGGAATCTATGTGGAGACGTTCGGCACCGAGACCGTGGACCCGCACAAGATCAGCCTCGCCATCCATGACGTCTTCGACCTGCGTCCGCTGGGCATCATTAACAGCCTGGACCTGAAGCGGCCGATCTACCAGAAGACCGCCGCCCACGGACACTTCGGCCGGGAAGATGAGACATTCACCTGGGAGCGCACCGACCGCGTTGACGACCTGAAGAGCTACTTCAACGCCTGACCGCCTGACTCCATGACCGACCCATCCGGCGCACCGGAGGCGGTGCAGCTTTCGCTCCTGCAGGGGTTCGGTGCCTCCCGGCGGCCCGCAGGCACCAGCCCTACCGCCTCCGTGCTGCCCATTGCGCGGGTGGCGCTGGAATCGCCGGTCCCGCATCTGGACCGGCTGTTCGACTACACCGTGCCGGAAAAATACGACGCCGAGGCGCAGCCCGGTGCCCGCGTCAAGGTCCGGTTCGGCGCACAGGAACTGCCGGGCTTCATCATCGAGCGCGCCGCTGAGCCGGCAACGGGAGTCCGACTGGTGCCGCTGGCCAAGGTGGTCTCGGGCGAGCCCGTACTGACGCCGGAGGTGGTGGCCCTGGCCCGCGCGGTGGCGGACCGCTATGCCGGAACCTTCAGCGATGTGCTGCGGGCGGCGGTGCCTCCGCGGGTCGCCCGCGTGGACAAGGAATTCGCCGCCGGCGGAGACGTCGGTGGGGAGGCAGACGGAGACACAGACGGAGACCTCGGCCCGAATGCGGACAGCGCCGTCGAGTCTTCCGCGCCGGATGGACCCTCCCTGCTCTCCCGCTACGCCCACGGGAGCCAGTTCCTGGCCCACCTGGCGGCCGGGGAAACGCCGCGGGCGGTCTTCACGTCCCTTGGCGGGTACGGTGCGCAGGCCTGGCCGCATGAACTGGCCGAAGCCGCGGCGGCCGCCCGCCGGGCGGGAAAGGGCGTGCTGATCGTGGTCCCCGACCAACGGGATCTGGCCAGGCTCCAGGACGCTCTCGCTGCCCGGATCGGCGCCGGCAGCTTCGTGCGGCTGAATGCCGACGACGGTCCCACGCCCAGGTACCGGAACTTCCTCAGGCTGGTCCACGGGCAGGTGAACGTGGCGATCGGCACCCGTTCGGCCGCTTTCGCGCCGGTTTCCAACCTGGGACTGGTGGTCCTCTGGGACGACGGCGACGAACTGCATGCGGAGCCGCGCGCACCCTACCAACATGCCCGCGAAGTCCTGTTGCTGCGTGCCGAACAGGCCCAGTGTGCGCTGCTGATCGGCGGCTTCGCCCGTAGCACCGAGGCGCAGCGCCTGGTCGCCGCGGGGTGGGCGCTGCCCATCCAGGCGGACCGTCCCACAGTCCGGAACCGCACACCGCGCATCGTCAATTCGGCCGACAGCTACCAGCAGGAACGGGATCCACTGGCGGCCCGGGCCCGGCTGCCGCATGTTGCCTGGCGGACGGCCAGGGAGGCACTGGAACGGGGGCCGGTGCTGGTCCAGGTCGCCCGGACCGGATTCTCGCCGGCCCTTGCCTGCCAGGACTGCCGCGAACCGGCCCGCTGCGCCCATTGCCAGGGCCCGCTGGCCCAGGGCAGCCGCGCCGGCCAGCCGGCCTGCCGCTGGTGCGGCCAGCTCGCCGGCGCGTGGCAGTGCATCAACTGCGGTGGTCGGCGGCTGCGCGCGACGGCCGTAGGCGCTGCACGGACTGCCGAGGAACTGGGCCGGGCCTTTCCCACGGTTCCTGTCATCTCCTCCGCAGGGGACCATGTCCGCGACACCGTCGGTCCCGAGCCGGCACTGGTTGTGGCCACCCCCGGGGCGGAACCGGTGCCGGCGGCCGGCTACGCCGCGGCCCTGCTGCTGGACGGAACGATGATGCTGGGACGTGAGTCCCTGCGCACCGCCGAAGATACGCTCCGGCGCTGGTTCAATGCCGCCGCCCTGGTGCGTCCGGCAGGTTCCGGGGGCACCGTCGTCGTCACCGCCGACGACGGCGCCACCGTGGGTTCGCTGGTCCGCTGGGATCCTGCCGGCGCGGCCGAACGCGAGCTGGGACTCCGCCAGGAACTGCATTTGCCCCCCGCAGTGCGGTATGCCAGCCTCAGTGGCTCTGCCGCGGCCCTTGAGGGCTTCGTCAGCGGGCTCCAGCTGCCCGGGCAGGTGCGGCTGATTGGGCCGACACCGGTGGAAGAGACCTACCAGGGCCAGGGCGGCAGCCGCTGGGGGGATCACCGCACTTTGATCTTCTTCCCGTACCGGGCCGCCGCGGAGGTGACTGCCCAGCTGCGCTCCCGGCGGGCGGCCCTGTCCGCCCGGAAGACCGGTGATCCGGTCAACATCCGGCTCGACGCGGTGGACATGCTGTAAGGCGCCGCGGCGCGGTACATCCGGTCAGCGGGCCCGCTGCTCCATGACCTCCTTGGCCACCGCCACCAGCTGGAGTGCCGAATCGTCCCAGTCGTAGGTGGCGGCGCGTTCGACGCCGGCCGCGGACGCGCGCTGCCAGGCCGCCGGATCATCGAGCCGCCGTACGGCTGCGGCAAAGTCCGCGGGGCTGTCCGGGTCCGCGTACAGGGCGGCATCCGCGCCGACCTCCCGGAAGATGGGGATATCGCTGGCCACCACGGGTGTACCGGCGGCCATGGCCTCGATGACCGGCAGTCCGTAGCCCTCGGCACGGGACATGGTGACCAGCGCCGTGGTCGTGCGCAGCAGCTGCTGGTATTCCGCGTCGGAGACGCCGTTGTGGAAGACGACCGCGGATCCGGCCGGGACCAGGGCTTCCAGCTCCGCCCGGCGCTCCGGGGTGATGCGGCTGAGCAGGTGGAGGGTGTAGCCGGGCAGGTCCGCCATGCCGGCGATGATGGTCTCGACGTTCTTGTAAGGCATGAACGATCCCATGTAGAGCAGCGTCTTGTCGGGCGGGGCTGTGCTGCTGCGCCGCTCGATCCCCGGCTGCGGTGCGTTGCCCACGATCCGGATCGGCCGGCGCGTCAGCCGGTGGCGCTCGATCAGGGTCCGCGTGGTGGCGCTGATGGTGGCTACGGCGTCGGCCCGGTTCAGCAGCAGCCGCTGCGGCCAGTAGGCCATGTGGTACAGGCGCCACAGGGCGCGGACCGGCAGGGGCAGGAACGACGGCGGCTTGGGATTTTCGTAGTAGATCAGGTCATGCAGCGTCAGGACCAGGCCGTAGCGGCGCCCCCAGCTGCCCATGGTCTGCATGGGGCAGACGACGACGTCGGCGCCGAGCCGGTTGATCTTCCGCGCCACGAACAGTTCCCGGGGGGAGAGCGGACTGCTGATCCGCACGTACGGCACATCCGGCAGCAGGGCCAGCTGGCGTTCGTCGTGGATCAGCATCGTCACCTCGGCGTGCCGTGCGGCGGCGGCGATGAGGCTGGCGCCGTACCTGCTGATCCCGTCGTGCTGGTCGGTGCGCGTGAAGCGGGCGTCGATGACAAGCTTCATGCCCGCAGCCCCTGCAGGAAACCGGTGATCAGGCCGGCCGCCTGGCCCGGGGTTTCGTAGTGGATCAGATGGCCGACGTCGGGAATGAAGTGCAGTTCCGCATCCGGGATCAGGGTGGCCAGCCGCCGCTGCCCGGCGACGGAGCCGAGATCGTCCTTTTCGGCCGCGACCAGCAGCACTGGCATGGTCAGCGACGGGGCAACCTCGCGGACGGTGCCGGTGGTGGAGGCACGGTAGGTCTCCAGCAGGACATCGCGGCTGGCGAAGGCGCTGAAGTAGGCGTCGTGCTGGCCGTGGATCCAGCGGCGCAGTGCCGGGTCCTTGGTCTTGGCCATCATGATGCTGGTGATCCGGACGACCAGTCGGCTGCGCAGCAGGGCCAGGCCCAGGCTTTCTGGCAGGCGGGCGCCGAGCACGTAGTACAGCTCCGCCAGTTTGGACGCTATGCCCTTGGGGCCCTTCAGCGCCGGTTCGCAGATCGGATTGACCAGGACCAAAGAACCGATCAGTTCCGGATGCCGGGCAGCGAAGTGGCTGGCGATAATGGAGCCGAACGAGTGGCCCAGCAGCACCGTCTCCGGGCCCAGCCTCAGCTCCTCGATGAGCGCCCGTGTCACCTCTACGTAGGCTGCGACATCGTGTGCGCGGTCCGGCAGCGGCTCCGACTGCCCGAAGCCCGGCAGGTCCGGCACCAGGATCCGGCAGCCGGGCAGCTCCTCGACGATCCGCAACAGCCCGTGATGGTCGCCGCGGAAACCATGCAGCATGAGTATGGTCACAGGGGCCGCGGGTGAACCGGACGGGACGCTGCCGCTGTCGGTCGCGCCGCCGCCGTCCCGGGCATCAGCCTGCCGGGCAGCGGTCTGCCGGCCATCGGCCACAGGTGCAAAGTCCCAGTAACGGACCAGGCTGCCGGCAATGCCGGCCGAGCGGGCACGGGCCCTTGCCTCTGTACCGGTGCCTTCTCCCATTTCGGTGCTGGTCACTGCCGTCAGTTCACCTCGTTGGGGTGGGAACCGGTGCGGTGGTTGCGGTCCAGCGACGCGATGGTCCGCATGTGGCGGGAGTCCAGGCTGAAGTCCTGGACCGCGAAATTCTCCTCGATCCGGTGCCGGGAGCTGGCCTTCGGAATGACGATGTTGCCCAGCTGCAGGTGCCAGCGGATGACGACCTGGGCAGGCGACTTGCCCAGCGCGGAGGCCAGGCGCTGCAGTTCCGGGTCCGTGAGCACGGCGCCCCGGCCCAGCGGGCTCCAGGCCTCGGTGCGGATGCCGTACTGGGAGTGGAAGGCCCGCAGTTCCTCCTGCTGCAGCCAGGGGTGCAGTTCGATCTGGTTGACCGCCGGAACCACCTCGGTGGCATCCATGAGCTGCCGCAGGTGCTCGACCTGGAAATTGGAGACACCGATCGCCCGGACGCGCCCCTCGTGGTACAGCCGTTCCAGCGCCTTGTAGGTCTCGATGAACCGTCCCTGCGCCGGGCACGGCCAGTGGATGAGGTAAAGATCGGCGTAGTCCAGGCCCAGCTCGACCAGGGACTTTTCATAGGCTGCCAGGGTGGCATCGAAGCCCTGACTGTCGTTCCAGACCTTCGTGGTTACGAAGATGTCCTCACGGCTGAGGAAGCCCGAGCCGACGGCGGCACGCACAGCGGCTCCGACGCCGGCCTCGTTGCCATAGAGCGCGGCGGTGTCCAGATGGCGGTAACCGGTCTCGAGCGCCAGCGTGCACAGGTCGGCGGTGGTGGCGGGCGGGACTTTGTACACTCCGAAGCCGAGCTGGTCCATCAGGACGCCGTTGTTCAGGGACATCTTCGCTGCCATGGTCATACCTAGACTTTACCGACCATCACGCCGACGGATGCATGCGGCACGGGCCGTGCGGCTAACAATGCCGGCGGACGGGCGCCGGCGTATTGTGCTGCCCGGCACAATGGGGGATTGTGTAGCTTCCGCAGCCTGTCCGCCTGACCAGGGCCGCTCCACCTGTCCACCGTCTCCTTCACACCACCTTAGGAAGCAGAAATGCCTCAATATGTGATCGCCATCGACCAGGGAACCACCAGCAGCCGTGCCATCGTCTTCGACCACGACGGCACCATCGTGTCCACCGGGCAGAAGGAACACGAACAGATCTTCCCCCAGGCCGGCTGGGTCGAGCACAACCCGAAGGAAATCTGGGACAACGTCCGCGAAGTCATCGGCAGCGCGCTCTCCAAGGCGAACCTGACACGGCACGATATTGCCGCCGTCGGCATCACCAACCAGCGGGAGACCACCGTCGTCTGGGACCGGACCACCGGGGAGCCGGTCTACAACGCCATCGTGTGGCAGGACACCCGCACCCAGGGCATCGTCGACGCGCTCGCGGCCGACGGCGGCCCGGACCGGTTTAAGGAGAAGGTGGGACTGCCGCTGGCCACCTACTTCTCCGGCACCAAGATCAAATGGATCCTGGACAATGTCGAGGGCGCCCGGGAACGGGCCGAGGCGGGGGACCTGCTGTTCGGCAACACCGACTCCTGGGTGCTCTGGAACCTGACCGGCGGCACCGACGGCGGCGTCCACGCCACCGACGTCACCAACGCCTCGCGCACGCTGTTCATGGACCTGCAGTCCCTGGCCTGGGACGAGGAGATCCTGGGCATCTTCGGGGTCCCGTGCTCCATGATGCCGCAGATCCGATCCTCGTCCGAGGTCTACGGGACGGTGCACACCTCCCAACTGCTGCGCCAGGTTCCGGTCGCCGGGATCCTGGGCGACCAGCAGGCCGCGACCTTCGGCCAGGCCGCGTTCGAAACGGGCGAGGCCAAGAACACCTACGGGACCGGAAACTTCCTGATCTTCAACACCGGCGAGGAGATCATCCATTCGAAGAACGGACTGCTGACCACACTGGGCTACAAGCTGGGGGATGCCAAACCGCACTACGCACTGGAGGGCTCCATTGCAGTCACCGGTTCCCTGATCCAGTGGCTGCGGGACAACCTGGGCATCATCAGGAGCGCGCCCGAAGTGGAGCAGCTGGCCGCCTCCGTCAAGGACAATGGCGGGGCCTACTTCGTGCCGGCCTTCTCCGGCCTGTTCGCGCCCTACTGGCGCGGCGATGCCCGCGGCGCCCTGGTAGGGCTGACCCGCTACGTGACCAAGGCGCATATCGCCCGGGCCGCGCTGGAGGCCACCGCTTTCCAGACCCGGGAGGTACTCGATGCTGTCAACGCGGACAGCGGGGTACCGCTGACGGAGCTGAAGGTCGACGGCGGCATGGTCGCCAATGACGCGCTCATGCAGTTCCAGGCGGACATCCTGGGCGTCCCGGTGATCCGGCCGAAGGTCATCGAGACGACGGCACTCGGCGCGGCCTACGCGGCCGGGCTGGCGGTCGGCTTCTGGAACGACCTGGGCGAGCTGTCCCGGCACTGGTCCGAAGACAAGCGCTGGGAGCCGGCGCTGGACGAGGCGGAACGGGACCGGCAGCTGCGCCTGTGGAGGAAAGCCGTGACCCGCACCTTCGACTGGGTGGACGAAGACGTCCGCTGACCCACATCCCTGACGTGCACCCCCTGCCCCGCACCCCTGACCTGTACCTATCGATCGCCGAAACCTCAGTTGTTGCAGATTTTCGGGGCAGAAACCAGCAACAACTGAGGTTTCGGCACTTATGGCTTGGGCCTATGGTTTCCGCACCTGCCGCAGCACAGTGCCGGCGATGCTGTCCGGGGCGCCGAAGCGGTGGGCGGTAATGCTGACCGACTGCTCCAGGAAGAACGGCAGCATTTCCACCCGCCCCGAATCCGTCACCGGCCAGGCATAGACCGCGATGTCAAGACAGCCCCTGGTCACCCGCGCCAGTTCCCCATTGCCGCCGCCGACCAGGCGGACCCGACCCAGCCCGGAGCCGCGCGCCAGGCAGCCCTCGGGATCCACCGCGCTCGCAGCCCGGGCCAGCCATGCGCCGTCGTCCTCGATGCGGTGGCTGGCGCCGTTGGCGGACAGCACCGCGGTCACGGCAGGGGAGAGCGGCCGGGCTACGGTTACCGCCAGCGGCGCACCGGCTCTCAGCCCGGCGGCAATCACGCGCAGACCGTCCGCCAGGGATCCGGCCCTATTGATCCGGATGGTGACAGGAGTGGGGACGTAGCGGAAGACGTTCCGTTCGATCTCCAGCCGGGACTCGTCGCGAACGGCGCCGAAGACCGTATCGAAGTGATGCTGGTCGTCCGCGGCGGCCCGGCACAGCCGGCTGCGGTCCATATCGTGGAGTTCCGCGGCTTCGAGCAGCTCCCGGACCGGCGGGGTGATGGCAACCGGACCGCCGTCGTGCACCAGCGGCGCCGGCTCCCACGAGCCCAGCTGCATGAGGTAGTTGGGCCCGCCGGCCTTGCCGCCCGGCCCCACTGCGGACCGCTTCCAGCCGCCGAACGGCTGGCGCCGGACGATCGCCCCGGTGATCCCGCGGTTCACGTACAGGTTCCCGGCCTGGACCCGGTCCAGCCAGCAAGCCAGCTCCGCTGGATCCAACGTGTGCAGCCCCGCGGTCAGGCCGAACGGTGTGCCGTTCTGCAGCGCCACCGCCTCCTCAAGCG
The DNA here is from genome assembly GCF_059092905.1 of Arthrobacter sp. B0427-1-12. Lineage (NCBI taxonomy): Bacteria > Bacillati > Actinomycetota > Actinomycetes > Micrococcales > Micrococcaceae > Arthrobacter > Arthrobacter sp. B0427-1-12. The sequence goes on from NZ_JBNHIC010000023.1 coordinate 36,274, forward strand.
TATCCGCGGTCATGACCCCGAGGACCGGGCCGAAGAACTCGACCTGGTGTGTTCGGCTGCCCGGCTGCACGCCCGCCTTGATCCCCGGCGACCACAGCCTGCCGTCCCCGTCGAGGCACCGGGGCTGCAGGACCCACCATTCGCCGGGGTCCAGTTCCGTCAGCCCGCCCGCCAGCTTCCCGCCGGCCGGCTCGATCAGCGGCCCCATTTCCGTGGCCGGGTCCGCCGGCCAGCCCACCGCCAGTGAGGCCGCCGCATCGACCAGCTGGTTGCGGAACCGCCGGGAGCGTGCGGCCGAGCCCACCAGGATGACCAGGCTCGCCGCCGAACACTTCTGCCCGGCGTGGCCGAAGGCGGACTTAACGACGTCGGCCGCAGCCAGGTCCAGGTCAGCGCTGGGCGTGACCACGATGGCGTTCTTGCCGCTGGTCTCGGCCAGCAGCGGCAGCTCCGCACGCCAGGACCGGAACAGCCCTGCCGTGTCGTAGGACCCGGTCAGGATAAGCCGCTCCACTGCCGGATGGGAGACAAGGTGCCGGCCCACCGGTCCTTCATCGATGGTGGCCAGCACCAGCAGCTCCCGCGGTATACCGGCGGCCCACAGGGCCTCCACCAGAACCGCGGCCGTCCGCCGGGCTTGGTGGGCCGGCTTGATGACGACGGCGCTGCCCGCGGCCAGGGCGCCGAGGGTGCAGCCGGCCGGGATCGCGACCGGGAAGTTCCAGGGCGGGGTCACCACGGTCAGCCGCGGCGGGATGAAGCGCGCGCCGCGGACGGCGTCGAGCTCTTCGGCCAGCAGCGCGTACCAGTTGGCGAAGTCGACCGCTTCGCTGACCTCGGGATCACCTTCTGCGATGGTCTTGCCGGTCTCCGCGGCGGCCACTTCAATGAGGTCTCCGCGGCGCCGCGACAATTCGACGGCGGCCCGGCGCAGCACCTCGGCACGCCCGGCCCCGCCGAGGGCGGCCCAGGCCGGCTGGGCGGCCAGGGCACCTTCGACGGCGGCATCGACCTGCGCGGCGCTGTCCAGTTTCGCTGCCGCCACTGCAGCCAGTCCCAGCTCAGATTCCGGCACCCGGGCCAGCACCTCGGCTCCCCAGCGGCGGATGTCCGGCAGGGCCGGGTCCGAATCCACGGCATTGGCAAACCGTCCCGGACCGGCCTCCGGGGCCCGGTCCGGCCGCTGCGAGCGGTTCGGCTCCGGAACCTGCCGGTCAACTGCCGCCAGCGAGGCCAGGAAACGGTTCTTCTCGCGGTCGAAAGTCTCCGGATTGTCCAGGTCGAAGACCGCGGACATGAAGTTCTCCCGGCTGGCGTTTTCCTCGAGCCGCCGGACCAGGTAGCTGATGGCCACGTCGAACTGCTCCGGCCGGACCACAGGAGTGTAGAGCAGCAGCGAGCCGGTCTCCCGGAGCACTGCGCGGGACTGCTCCGGCGCCATGCCCAGCAGCATTTCGTACTCGACCCGGTCCGCCACGCCGCGGTGCAGCGAGAGCGTGCGGGCGAAGGCGATGTCGAACAGATTGTGCCCGGCCACGCCCAGGCGCACCACCTCCGTGTGCTCTGGCCGGAGGGCCCAGTCCAGCATCCGCTTGTAGTTGGTGTCGGTTTCCCGTTTCGTGCCGTACGTCGCAGCCGCCCAGCCGTGCCTCCGCGCGTCCACCCGTTCCATCGGCAGGTTGGCGCCCTTGACCAGCCGGACCTTGATGCCGGCGCCGCCCCGCGCCTTCCGGTCCTGGGCCCAGGCCGTCAGGTCCTGCAGGACCGCCAGAGCATCGGGCAGGTACGCCTGCAGCACAATGCCGGCCTCAAGCCCCAGCAGTTCCGGCCGGTCGAGCAGCTCCTTGAAGACGGCGACGGTCAGGCCGAGGTCGTGGTATTCCTCCATGTCCAGGTTGATGAACTTCGGCGCCGACGAGGCGGCAGCGAGGCGGTACAGGGGCAGCAGCCGGTCTGCGACCTTCCGCACCGTCGCGTCGAAAGCCCAGAGATTGAGCCGGTTGACCACCGAGGAGATCTTGATGGAGACATAGTCGACGTCGGCACGCGCCAGCAGGTCCCGGGTGCCGGCCAGGCGGTTGTCGGCTTCGGCGTCGCCCAGCACGGCTTCGCCCAGCAGGTTGAGGTTCAGCCGGGCGCCCCCGCTGCGCAGCCGCTCAATGGCACGGCCCAGCTGTTCCGGCCTGGCATCGACGACCAAATGGGCAACCATCGCCCGCAGCATCCGCCGTGCCGCCGGCACCACGGCCCGGGGAAGGGCCGGCGCCGCGGCGCCGCCGAGCCGGACGGCGGCCCGCAGGTGCCAGGGCAGGAACGCCGGTATCCGGCGGGAGATTCCGGACAGGCTGCGGGCAGCGGTCCGCACGTCCTCCGGGCGGATCACGCGGTCGATAAAGCCGATGGTGAATTCGAGCCCGTCCGGATCCTTCAGCACCCCGGCCAGCAGGGCTGCGGATCCCGGGGCCTTCTCCCTCCGGCGTGCCGCGTTCAGCCAGCGCCGCACGAGGTCGATCGTGTCGTCGGCCAGCTCCGCGGGAAGAGGCGCGGTGGAATCGAAGGAAGTGCCCATCCTTCTACGGTAGTAGTGACGCAGGTTACCAAGAAGAGTATTGTCTTCAACCTGCGCTAAAGTATGTGCATGCACGCCGCTTCTTTGCTCCTTAGCTAGCCGCACTCGGACGAAGTGCGGCCGCCCCTCCTTGGTATGAGGGGCTTTTGTGTGTCTAGGGGAGCCAGCGGGCGTAAGTCGAACTTTGAGGACGAAGGCGAAGCAATAGTGAGCACGCAGTCAGAGACCGGACAGTCACCGGAGCAGTCGGAGGAAACGGCCTACAGCTTTGCGGCCATGGAGGCGAAGTGGCCTGCCGTGTGGGATGAGCTCGAAGTCTTCAAGCCCCTCGACGACGGTTCCAGGGAACGCCGCTACGTGTTGGACATGTTCCCGTACCCCTCCGGTGATCTCCACATGGGCCATGCCGAGGCCTTCGCCATGGGCGACGTCGTCGCCCGCTACTGGCGGCAGCAGGGCTTTGACGTCCTGCACCCGATCGGCTGGGACTCGTTCGGCCTGCCGGCAGAGAATGCAGCCATCAAGCGCAACGCCCACCCGAGCGAGTGGACCTACGCCAATATCGCGACGCAGGCGGCCTCGTTCAGGCGGTATGCGATCAGTGCGGACTGGTCCCGCCGGCTGCACACCTCGGATCCCGAATACTACAAGTGGACCCAGTGGCTGTTCCTGCGGTTCTACGAGAAGAACCTGGCGTACCGCAAGGACCACCCGGTCAACTGGTGTCCGAAGGACCAGACGGTGCTGGCCAATGAGCAGGTCATCAGCGGCGCCTGCGAACGCTGCGGCACCCCGGTTACGAAGAAGTCCCTGAACCAGTGGTACTTCAGGATCACCGACTACGCGGACCGGCTGCTGGACGACATGGAGGCGCTGAAGGGGCACTGGCCCGAGCGCGTGCTGGCGATGCAGCGCAACTGGATCGGCCGTTCCGAGGGCGCCCACGTCAACTTCGTCATCGAGCCCGACGGCGCTGCTGCCGCCCACGAAGTCACTGTCTTCACCACCCGCCCGGACACGCTGTACGGGGCCACGTTCTTCGTCGTCGCCGCCGACGCGGATCTCGCCGTCGAACTGGTGACCGAAGAGCACCGGGAAGCCCTGGAAGCCTACCGCGAGCAGGTCAAGGCGCTCTCGGAGATCGAGCGCCAGTCCACCGAACGCGAGAAGACAGGCGTGTTCCTGGGCCGCTATGCCATCAACCCCCTGAACGGGGAGAAATTGCCGGTCTGGGCAGCGGATTATGTCCTGGCCGAGTACGGCACCGGTGCCATCATGGCCGTTCCCGCGCACGACCAGCGTGACCTGGACTTTGCCAAGACCTTCGGCCTGCCGGTCCGTACTGTGCTGGATACCGGGGCAGAGGACCCTGCGGCCACGGGCGTGGCCACCGCCGGTGAAGGTACCCTGATCAATTCGGGTGAGCTCAACGGCCTGTCCAAGACCGAAGGCATCGCCAAGGCGATTGAAATCATCGAGGCGGCCGGCACCGGCGAGAAGACCGTCAACTTCCGCCTGCGCGACTGGCTGCTGAGCCGGCAGCGCTTCTGGGGCTGCCCGATCCCGATCATCCATTGCCCGGACTGCGGGGAAGTCCCGGTGCCGGACGACCAGCTTCCGGTGACGCTGCCCTCCGGCCTGCGCGGCGAGGCCCTGGCGCCGAAGGGGACCTCTCCGCTGGCGGCCGCAGCCGACTGGGTCAATGTGGACTGCCCCCGGTGCGGCGGCGCCGCGAAGCGGGACACCGACACCATGGACACCTTCGTCGATTCGTCCTGGTACTACATTCGGTTCGCCTCCCCCCAGTACACGGACGGCCCGTTCGAGCTGGAAGCGGTCAAGCGCTGGCTGCCGGTCGGTCAGTACGTCGGGGGCGTGGAGCATGCCATCCTGCACCTGCTTTACAGCCGCTTCTTCACCAAGGTCCTGAAGGACCTTGGGCTGGTGGATTTCGACGAGCCGTTCAAGGCGCTGCTGAACCAGGGCCAGGTGCTCAACGGCGGCAAGGCCATGAGCAAGTCCCTGGGCAACGGCGTCGATCTGGGCGAGCAGCTGGACAAGTTCGGCGTCGATGCGGTGCGCCTGACCATGATCTTTGCCTCCCCGCCCGAAGACGATGTGGACTGGGCCGATGTTTCCCCTGCGGGTTCGGCGAAGTTCCTGGCCCGCGCCTGGCGCCTGGGCCAGGACGTCACCAGCGAGCCCGGGACCGATCCTGCCGGCGGTGACAGGGCCCTGCGCTCGGTGACGCACCGGACGATCGCCGACGCAGCCGAGCTGCTGGACGGTAATAAGTTCAACGTCGTCATCGCCAAGCTCATGGAACTGGTCAATGCCGCCCGCAAGGCTATCGACAGCGGCGCGGGCGGGGCGGATCCGGCGGTCCGTGAAGCAGCGGAGACAGTGGCTATCATCCTAAGCCTCTTTGCTCCCTACACCGCTGAAGATCTCTGGAACGCGCTGGGGCGGCCGGCCTCCGTTGCCAACGCCGGCTGGCCCGCCGTCGATGAATCGCTGCTGGTCGAGGAGACCGTCACCGCCGTCGTCCAGGTCCAGGGCAAGGTGCGTGACCGCCTGCAGGTTCCGGCGGATATCACCGAGGACGCGCTGCGCGAGCTGGCACTGGGGTCCGTGCAGGTGGCGCGGACGCTGGATGGGCGCGGCATCCGCACGGTGATCGTGCGGGCGCCCAAGCTGGTCAACGTCGTCCCCGCCTGACCCGATGCCCGGAACGGGGCCGTCCGTGAAGGACTGGCTGGACAAGCTGGCACAGCGCGCCCTGAGCGCGCGTGCCAGGCTCCGGGCCGCGGACAAGGAGGCCGTACGGCGCCCGCAGGTTGCCGTGGTCACGGACTCCGCGGCCGCACTGCCCGCCGGATGGACGGAGCAGGCCGGTGTCGCGGATCTGGTCCGGATCGTCCCGATGCCGGTCATGGTGGCCGAGCAGATCTTCGGCGAGGGCATGGATGATCTGGGGTCGTTGCTGGCTATCGCGCTGGCGGAGGGCAAGCCGGTCCGGACGTCCCGGCCGTCCCCGGGACTGTTCGAGGCGGCGTACCGCGAGCTGGCCGCCGCCGGATTCACCGCCGTCGTTTCCATCCACCTGTCCGCGGAACTGTCCGGTACCGTCGACGCCGCCCGGCTCGCCGCCGCAAAGGTGGACATTCCCGTGACGGTGCTGGACAGCCGGACCGGCGCGATGGCACAGGGCTTCGGCGTCGTGGCCGCCGCACTGGCGTCCCTAGGCGGCGCGGACGCGGCCGTAACCGCGGCCAAGGCGGAAGCGGTCATGCGCGACTCCTCCCTGTACTTCTTCGTTCCCACCCTGGAGCAGCTTCGCCGCGGCGGCCGGATCGGAACCGCGGCCAGCATCGTCGGCACGCTGCTGGCCGTCAAGCCCCTGCTGGCCGTCCGGGCAGGCGCCATCGTGCCGCTCGAAAAGGTCCGTTCGTCCGCCAAGGCCATCGCACGCCTGGAGGAACTCACGGATCTGGACATCGCGGCGCGGACGGGAACCGTCCGCCTGGCCGTGCACTGCTTCGGCAATCCGGGGCAGGCGGACACACTGGCCGCGAGCCTGATCGCGCGGCACCCTGACGCCGAGATCGTGATCAGCCCACTGCCGGCGGTCCTCGCGGCCCACACCGGCCTTGGCGTCCTGGCCGTCGCCATTGTCGATGCCGGTCCGGCCTGACAGGTCCGGGCTGCCCGACCGGTTCAGCCCTACCGGCGACTGCTCCTCCACAGCGGAGGGCAGGCCGCCGCCTGTGCACATCCGGTACCGGCGGCCTGACCGGCTGTCCGTCCCCGCCTAGCGTTGAGGCATGGCACGGCACAGATGGGCAACCGGGACAAGGCGGCCGGCGCCGTCCGGGCGCCGGCTTCGCAGCCTGCTGGATCCGGACGGCGGTCCGGCTGCCGACCCTGATGGTGCGGGCTGGAGCGCGGCGGACAACTGGAGCCAGAGCGATGACGGAACTGATCCTCCCGCTCGAGCCGGAGACCAGACGGCCGACCAACTCGGTCCGGTCGGGAATGCTTCCTGGCCGGACGATGACGCCTCGGTGGCGGTCCCGGAACAGGCCGGTCCGCCTCGGCGCTGGCGGGTTGCGCGGGGAGCCGCGGTGGTCTGCGGCGCGGTCCTGCTGGGCTGAGCCGCCGTCATCCTGCTGAACCATGACTGGAGCCCTGCGCAGGTTTCCACCGTGGACGTTGCGGGTGTGGATGCTGTTCCCCTGGACGGTGCAGGAAGCGGGGAGCGGTCCCAGGCGGAGGCAACCGAAGCAGAGTCCGAGGCCGGCGCTGCCGAGCCAGACACGGCGGAACCGGACGATTCGGAGTCACAGGAAGGCCAGGCCGACCTGGTTGTGCATGTCACCGGGGCCGTTGCCCGCCCGGGAATCGTGCTGGCCGAGCCGGGGAGCCGGGTCTACGAAGTGATTGCCCTCGCCGGTGGGCAGATTCCGGCGGCCGACCTTGCTGCGATCAACCTTGCGGCTGCAGCGCTTGACGGGCAGCAGTTGCATATTCCCGCTGTCGGAGAAATGCCCCCGGCCGCAGCTGCAGGCTCCGGGGGTGCCGGTGCCGGCCAAACCGGTGCTGGCCAAACCGGTGCCGGCCAAACCGGTGCTGGCCAGGACGGTCCGGCGCAGCCAGGTTCCGGAAGTTCCGGCACGAAAATCAACCTGAACACCGCCACCGTTGAGGAACTGGATGAGCTTCCGCGCGTCGGACCGGTACTGGCCGAACGCATCGTGCAGTGGCGCCAGGACCACGGGAATTTCGGCACCGTGCAGGATCTTGATGCCGTCCCCGGCATTGGACCGGCCATGATGGAGGCCCTGATGGACCTCGTGACGGTCTGACATGGACCGGACCCGGTGGCGGCGCTATGTGGACGCCGCGGTTGGCGCAGGGGCTGAGGCTCACGCCGAGGAAGGCAGCGGTCCCGGGCAGCAGTATCCGCCGGAAGGCCATGACCATCCCCGGACCAGGCTCCCCTGGCGGCAGCAGCGCGCAGCCCGACGCACTCCAGGGCGGGATGAACTGCCGCCTGCCCCCAGCCGCGCCCTTCGTGATCTCCGCCTCGTGCCCGCGGCTCTGGCCGCCTGGCTTGGAGCCGCGGCCGCAGTCAGGCTCGCTCCGGCCCAGGCGTTTCTCTTCGCCGGTGTGCTGGCGGCCGCCGCCGCCGCCCTGCTCGCCATCGCCTCGCGGAATCCAGGACGGCAAGCGGTCAATGGCCAGGACGGCTGGTCGGGCGCCAGGAGCCTGCGTTCGCGCCGGCGTAGCCAGGGGAAAGGGCCGTCCGGCCTAGGCAGCCGATCATGGATTCCGGGCTGCGCCGGATTCCTGCTGATCCCGGTGGCAGCAGCTGCCTTGGTCACCTGTTCGGCCGCATTGTCCCTGGCCGCGCGGAGCAACGGACCATTCACCGACGTCGTCGCCCGCGAGGGCACGATTACCGCGGAACTGATCGCGGTGACCGATGCTCGGAAAAGCGAGCAGCCGGACCGCTTTTCCGGAGAGCAGAACTATCTGGTCGAAGCCAATATCAGGACCGGAACCTACGGCGGCGAACGCTTCACGGCCACGGGAACTGTGCTGGTTATCGGCGGCTCCGGCTGGGAAGCGGTGAGGCTGGGGGACGCGCTCAGCGCGGCCGGGTCCCTGACACCCACCGAGGCAGGAGACAAAGCCGTAGCACTCTTCTTCGCCGCAACCGATCCGAAGACCGAACCTGCCGGCGGCTGGTACCGGCTGACCGGAGACCTGCGCCAGAGCTTCGGCGAATCGATCCCCGGAGCCAATGCCGACGTCCGGGGCCTGTTGCCGGGGATGGTGCTGGGCGACAGGAGCCAGCTTCCGGCCGATCTTGAGACGGCCATGCAGAACACAGGCCTGACGCACCTCACCGCGGTCAGTGGAGCCAATTGCGCCTATGTCCTGGGATTCGTGTTCCTGCTGGCGCGCTCATTGCGGTGCCCACGTTTTCCGGCGGCTGCAGCGGCCGTTGCCGCTCTGGCCGGATTCGTCCTGCTCGTCCGGCCCGATCCGAGCGTGCTTCGTGCCGCGGTGATGGGAGCCATCGGTGTCCTTGCCGTGCTGACCGGCCGGGGGAGAACGTCCTTCGCCCTGCTGGGAGCGGCTGTGGTGATTCTGCTGGCCGTCGACCCCTGGCTCAGCGGCAGTTTCGCCTTCGTGCTCTCGGTCCTGGCGACCTCCGGGCTGGTTGTCCTGGGAAACGCGTGCGCACGGTGGCTCGGATTGTGGCTTCATCCTGCTGCTGCCGCAGCACTTGCCATGCCCATCGCGGCGCAGGCCTTCTGCGCCCCTGTCCTGATCCTCCTCCAACCCGCCATGGTCACCTACTCCGTTCCGGCGAACGTTGCAGCCGCTCCGGTGGTGCCGATCGTGACGATCGTCGGGATGGCCGGCGTTGCGGCACTGGTCGTCCTACCCGCAGCGGCACCGGCTGCCATCATGGTCGCAGGAGCAGGAGCCCAGTGGGTGGCCGCTGTCGCCCGTTTCTTCGATGGGCTGCCCGGGGCCGTCCTGCCCTGGCCGGAAGGCCGCGGGCATGGCAATGATGGCGGCCTTCGGTGCTGCTGCGATCGTTGGCCTGTGGGTCCTGGCACGGTGGGGACCACGCTTTCCCGGACTCCTGCGAACTGCGCTGCAACGTCCGCCGGCATCCGGACCGGCCAGCGTGCCGGAACCGTCGAACGGGCTGAAGCCTTCCACGGCATCGAAAGCACCAACGGGATCGAACGCACCGGCGGGATCGAAAAAATCAACGGGAGCCGGCGTTGAGTTGAGACCTCTTGCCCCTATTCCAGGCTGGGTTCTCCTGGCAGCAGGAGGCCTGCTGGCCGGTATGACTGCGGCGCTGGCCGGGCAGGCCGGCGCCGCCCCGGGGCCAGGACCGGCTGATTGGGATATTGCTGCCTGCGATGTGGGCCAGGGCGATGCTTTCGTGATCCGCAGCGGGGAGCAGGCCGGGGTCGTGATCGACACCGGACCGGATCCGGGAGCCGCCGATACCTGCCTGGACCGGTTGGGGATCGCCCGCGTCGACCTCCTTCTCCTGACGCACCTGCACCAGGACCATACCGGCGGCGTGGCCGGTATCGCGGAAGGCAGGAGCATCGGCCGAATCCTCTATTCCAGTGCCCGTGAGACCCTGCCAGCGGAAATCGCCGGCACAGCCCGGGCCAACGGGATCAGCGCGGAACGGGCCGCCGCCGGATTGGCTGGCAGGACCGGACCGGTGCAATGGCGGTTCCTGTGGCCGGAGGGTGGATCCGGCGCGCACAGCGAGAACGATTCAAGCGCAGTGCTTGAAGCCACGCTGGGCCAGGATGCCGGAACCGCATTCACGGCACTGTTCACCGGGGACCTGGAGCAGGAAGCAGCGGCGCAGTTGCTGCGCCGCCATCCGGAACTGTCCCCGGGACGCATTGCCATCCTGAAGGTGGCCCACCATGGCGCCCGGAACGGCGGAGCGCAGATCATCCGCGAACTGCGCCCGCGGCTCGCCCTGATCTCTGCGGGCCGCGGCAATGACTACGGGCATCCGCACGCCGAAACCCTTGAGGTGTTGTCCGGCACCGGCACCGCTGTGGTCCGCACGGACAGCAACGGTCAGGTCACCGTCGACGCCGCGGACGGCAGCTTGGTGATCACCACCGATCGTGGCAATGTTGATCAGTGAGCCGGCCGCCCATCGGCCGGCATCCGTACTTCCAGGAGACCCAGCACTGTGAACCCGCCAGCAGCAACCGGCAAACGAACCTCCGGCGCGAAAAGCGCCGCGCACCTGGTGGATTGGCGGGAGGCGGCACCGGCCGGCGTCGTACTGGTCACCGGACCGGAGGAATACCTGGCTGCCCGGGCGATGGACCGCATCCGCCGCCAGGTCCGGGAAAGCCAGCCGGATGCCGAACTGACCCGCCTTGATGCCTCCACGTACACCGCCGGCGAGCTGACCATGCTCGCCAGCCCCTCGCTGTTCGGAGAAGCCAAGCTGATCGAGGTCTCCGCCCTGGCGCAGATGACCGACGATTTCCTGGCCGATGCCCTCGCCTACCTGGGCCAGGCAGCAGAGGATGTTGTCCTGGTGATGCACCACGGCGGCGGAAACCGCGGCAAGAAACTGCTCGACGCCGTCAAGGCCTCCGGCGCCCCGGTGATCGAATGCCAGCCGCTCAAGAAGGACAGCGACAAGCTTGACTTCGTCAACCGGGAATTCAGGTCTGCCCAGCGCCGGCTGGATGCGGCAGCGGCCAGGGCTCTCGTGGCCGCAGTGGGCTCACAGTTGGCCGACCTCGCGGCGGCCTGTACGCAGCTGATCCAGGACACCACCGGCGATGTGACGCCGGACGTGGTGGAGCGCTACTACGGCGGACGCGTGGAAGCGACGGCGTTCAAGGTCGCCGATGCAGCGCTGGCCGGAAAGGGTGCTGTGGCACTTTCAACCCTGCGGCACGCACTCTCCACGGGAGTGGACCCGGTCCCCCTGGTGGCGGCTTTGGCCATGAAGGTCAGGACCGTGGCCCGGGTCGCCGGAAGTTCCAAGCGCGGGGCTGACCTGGCCAAGGAACTGGGGATGGCGCCCTGGCAGATCGACCAGGCCCGGCGGGATGCGCGCGGCTGGACCTCGGACGCCCTGGTCACGGCCATCAAGGTACTCGCGGAAGCCGATGCCCAGGTCAAGGGCGAGGCCAAGGACCCGGTCTATGCAGTGGAACGGGCCGTGACGACCGTTGCCCTCTCCGCCCGCAGCGGGGGCTGAAACCCCAGGCTTAAACCGCTGTGGCCGGCACCTCCGCAGGGAGGTGCCGGCCACAGCCGAAACTCTGGTGAGTCGTGAAGACGCCTTAGAGGGCGTTGACCTTCTTGGAAATCGCGGACTTGCGGTTAGCGGCGTTGTTCTTGTGGATAACACCCTTGCTAACGGCCTTGTCCAGCTTGCGGCTGGCATGGGCAAGCGCGGTACCGGCGGCGTCCTTGTCAGCGGAGCCGACAGCGGTGTTGACCGCGCGGATGGCGGTCTTCAGTTCGGACTTGACCGAGTTGTTGCGCTGGCGGGCCTTCTCATTGGTGAGAATGCGCTTCTTCTGGGACTTAATATTGGCCACTTATAAACTTTCTTGTTTTGCGGACTGGTCAGTGAGGGCATTCAAGCCGGCCATCGACTGAGCGGCGTGGGGATACCGTGGCGACCGGACTTTCAGTGCCCGTCGACCTGCGCGGACACACAGCAAATTATGTTACCAGAGGTACTGCCCGGATCTGAATGCCGCGCCCTCCGCGCGTCGCTGCTTCTTTAGCCGCACTATCCGCTCCGGCGCTCCTGCAGGGCGCGTGCGACGGCGTCGAACCGGCTTTTGTCCAGCACCGCACCTTCGCGGCGCAGGTCCCGGGGGTCGATCTGGATAATCCGGTCGAGCTTGACGTCGCTGGCACGGCCCCTGGGATCCCAGGAGCCGGAGCCGATGTCCACGTAGTCGTCATCGCGCCGGGGACCGTCGGCACCGGTAGCGTTGCGGTCCTTGCTGGTGAGCATCAGCCCCAGCAGCCGGTCGCCGGCATGGCCGATCAGCAGTACGGGGCGGTCCTTGCCCCGGCTGTGGTCCTCTTCATAGGGCACCCAGGTCCAGACGACTTCGCCGGGGTCGGGCCGGCCATCGGGATCGGGGGAGTAGGCGGTGTTCAGGCGGCCGCGGTAGTCGCCGCTGTACGGAGCGGAAAGCCCTGCCTCCGGGAATGAACCGCGGCGCGTTTCCGGCCGGGGCGTTCGCCGGCGCCGGACGCCCCTGACCACCCGCGCCGCAGTTGCCAGGGCGCGTCCCAGGGAGCGTGCGTCAAAAGGCATGCCCCAACCGTACCGGCAAATGTCCAATGCCGGCGCTGAACGTGGGAGACTGTTAACTTAGCGGTTTTCCGCGCTCCATCTGGATGTCCACGGCTAACCTCGCAGCCAGCCTCTTGGTTAACCTCTTGGCAGACCACCAGACAGATTTTTGACAGTTAGGAACCCGAGTGTCACCCATGGCCCGCACCGCACCGGTGCCTGCCGCCACCGATCCGGCGATCATCAGGAACTTCTGCATCATCGCGCATATCGACCACGGGAAATCCACCTTGGCGGACCGCATGCTTCAGCTGACCGGTGTGGTGGAGCAGCGGGACATGCGCGCCCAGTATTTGGACCGGATGGATATCGAGCGTGAGCGCGGCATTACCATCAAGTCCCAGGCCGTGCGCATGCCGTGGGAAGTGGACGGAGTCAGCTACGCGCTGAACATGATCGATACCCCCGGGCACGTGGACTTCACCTACGAGGTCTCCCGGTCCCTGGCCGCGTGCGAAGGAGCCGTCCTGCTGGTGGACGCCGCGCAGGGCATCGAGGCCCAGACGCTGGCGAACCTGTACCTGGCCATGGAAAACGACCTGACCATCATTCCGGTCCTGAACAAGATCGACCTGCCGGCCGCGCAGCCGGAGAAGTATGCGGCGGAGCTGGCCAACCTCATCGGCGGCGATCCGGAGGACGTGCTCCTGGTCTCCGGCAAAACCGGGGTCGGCGTGGAAGGCCTGCTGGACAAGATCGTGCGCGATCTGCCTGCCCCGGTCGGCGATCCGCAGGCCCCTGCTCGCGCCATGATCTTCGACTCGGTCTACGACAGCTACCGGGGCGTGGTCACATACGTGCGCGTGATCGACGGGAAGCTCAGCCCGCGCGAACGCATCCAGATGATGTCCACGAAGGCCAGCCACGAACTGCTGGAAATCGGCGTCAGCGCTCCCGAGCCGACGCCGACCAAGGGCCTCGGCGTGGGCGAGGTGGGTTACCTGATTACCGGTGTGAAGGACGTGCGCCAGTCCAAGGTCGGTGACACCGTGACCAACCTGGCCAAGCCGGCGGCGGAATCCCTGGGCGGCTACCAGGATCCCAAGCCGATGGTCTTCTCCGGGCTGTATCCGATTGATGGTTCTGACTACCCGGTGCTGCGCGATGCGCTGGACAAGCTCAAGCTCAACGACGCGGCCTTGGTCTACGAACCGGAGACCTCCGCCGCCCTGGGCTTCGGTTTCCGCGTCGGCTTCCTCGGCCTGCTGCACCTGGAGATCGTCCGCGAACGCCTGGAGCGGGAGTTCAACCTGGACCTCATTTCCACGGCTCCCAACGTGGTCTACGAAGTCACGCTGGAGGACAAGAAGGTCATCACCGTGACCAATCCGAGCGAGTACCCCGACGGCAAGGTCGCCGAGGTCCGCGAGCCGATGGTTTCGGCCACCATCCTGGCGCCCAACGAGTTCGTCGGTGCGATCATGGAGCTGTGCCAGTCCCGTCGCGGCCAGATGAAGGGGATGGATTACCTTTCCGAGGACCGCGTCGAACTGCGCTACTGGCTGCCGCTGGCCGAGATCGTCTTCGACTTCTTCGACCTGCTCAAGTCCAAGACCCGTGGCTACGCTTCGCTGGACTGGAAGGCCGACGGAGAGCAGGTGGCGGACCTGGTCAAGGTGGACATCCTGCTCCAGGGCGAACAGGTGGACGCGTTCAGCGCCATTACCCACCGGGAGAAGGCATATTCGTACGGCGTCATGATGACCAGCAAGCTGCGCGAGCTGATCCCCAGGCAGCAGTTCGAGGTGCCCATCCAGGCCGCCATCGGCTCCCGCATCATCGCCCGCGAGAACATCCGCGCCATCCGCAAGGACGTGCTGGCCAAATGCTACGGCGGCGACATCACGCGTAAGCGCAAGCTGCTGGAGAAGCAGAAGGAAGGCAAGAAGCGCATGAAGATGGTGGGCCGCGTCGAGGTGCCCCAGGAGGCCTTCATCGCGGCGCTGTCCTCGGACGAAAGCAAGGACAAATCCAAGAAGTGACCTGCACCATGAAGCCGATGGTGAGCTGATGCCCAGCGTGCTGCCCCTGGGCGATCCGGCTCCCGCGGATGGGATCCTGCCCGGCGGAGCCGCGGTCGGGGCCCGGGACCGCAAATTCGGACTCTACGTTCACATTCCCTTCTGCGCCGTGCGCTGCGGTTACTGCGATTTCAATACCTATACGGCCAAGGAACTGGGTTCCGGCGCCTCCCAGGCCGAATATGCCGGAACCGTGCGGCAGGAACTGGAATTCGCCGCCGCGGCGCTGGAGCGGTCGGGAGTACCGGCCCGTCCCATCAGCACCGTTTTCTTCGGCGGTGGAACGCCGACGCTGCTGCCCTCCGGCGACCTGGCAGCCGTGCTGCGTGCCGCCGTCGGGCTCTGGGGACTGGAGCCGGGCGCTGAGGTGACCACCGAGGCCAACCCCGATTCGGTGACCCCGCAGTCTCTGCAGGAACTGGCCGATGCCGGTTTCACCCGGGTCTCCTTTGGCATGCAGTCTGCCGTGCCGCATGTGCTCAAGGTGCTGGACCGCACGCACACGCCGTCCCGGGTCCCGCAGGCAGTGCGCTGGGCGCGCGACGCCGGCCTGAAGGTGAGCGTGGACCTGATTTACGGAACGCCGGGGGAGAGCGCCGCGGACTGGGAACGTTCGCTCGAGGAGGCGCTCAGCTACGAACCGGACCATATCTCCGCGTACGCGCTGATCATCGAAGACGGTACCAAACTGGCTGCCCGGATCCGGCGCGGGGAGGTTCCGCCGGTGGATGACGACGACCACGCTGAGAAGTACCTGGTGGCCGACGCCCGGATGCAGGCGGCCGGTCTGTCCTGGTACGAGGTCAGCAACTGGGCGCGCACTCCCGCCGACCGGTGCAGACACAATCTGGCTTATTGGCGCGGCGACGACTGGTGGGGCGCCGGTCCGGGAGCCCACTCGCACGTCGGCGGGGTCCGCTGGTGGAACGTCAAGCACCCGGCCGCCTATGCCTCCCGGCTGGCGGCAGGCCAGTCGCCGGCGGCGGGCCGCGAACTGCTGGACGCGGACACGCAGTATGTCGAGGCAGTCATGCTCCGCACGCGCCTTGCCGAGGGAATGCCCACGGCGGAACTGAACGACGCCGGCCGCATGGCTGTGGCGGGCCTGATCGCGGACGGGCTGGTGGAGGCTCCGGCCGCGCTGCACGGCACCCTCCGGCTTACCTTGCAGGGCCGGCTGCTGGCTGACGCGGTGGTCCGGAAACTGCTGGACTGACCGGCGTCAGTGGATGAGGCGCAGGTTGAGCGGGTAGCGGTACGGCCGGCCTTTGTTGACCTGGACGCCGGCGACAACGGAGCAGACCGTCAGGATGATCCACGTCAGCGCGGCCAGCACCGCGAAGACACCGCCCACCAGCGGGAGCAGCGCCAGCAGGTTGAACAGCAGCGCCAGCACCGTGGGAGGCAGGGTGAAATTCAGCGCTTCCTTGGACTCCTGGGCAGTGAACGGGCCCCGCTCCCGGAAGACCAGGAAAATGACCAGTGAGGGGATGCACCCCAGAATGCCGCCGAAGTGGGCCAAAGTAGCCCACTGCCGGTCCTCGGAAGCGGTCAGCGGCAAGGCGTTGGCCGGCGATCCTTCGTACAGCGGAGTCTGGTAGCCAGCACGGTCGTCGTGCGGAGGCTGGTGGTGGCTGGCAGTGTTGGACAAGGCTTCTCCTTTTGCCCTTGAATTGCCTTTGAGCTGGCACGGGCCGTCAAAGCGTCGGTATTACTAGGGTACTGGCTGGGAATCGCAGTTCCGGAACATCGCTGTTCCGGCACAACGGTCAGGGGACCGTCAGGAAGTCGATGACTTCTTCCACCCTGCCCAGCAGGGAGGGCTCCAGATCCGCATAGGTGCCCACCTGTGACAGCAGGCGTTTCCAGCCCATGGCCACGTCGGCGGGGCCGGCATGCGGCCAGCCGAGGCCCCGCAGAATTCCTGTTTTCCAGTCCGTTCCGCGTTCAACGACGGGCCAGGAAGCCAGCCCGATGGTCTTCGGCTTGATCGCCTGCCAGACATCCACGTACGGATGGCCGACGATCAGGACATTGCCGGCCGCTCCGGCCATGGCCATGGTTTCGGCAGCGATCCGGGATTCCTTGGAATTGGGCACCAGATGATCGACCAGGATGCCGAGCCCGCGCTGCGGGCCGGGGCTGAAGTCCCGGACTGCGCCTTTCAGGTCGTCGATGCCGTGCAGCGGTTCGACCACGATGCCCTCGACGCGCAGGTCATCGCCCCATACCTTTTCCACCAGTTCGGCGTCGTGCTTGCCTTCCACCCAGATCCGGCTGGCCTTGGCAACCTGGGCGCGCAGTCCTGCCACTTTCACCGAACCGGACGCCGTCCGCTGGACCGCTGGCTTGGGCGCGGCCGCGGCGGGAACCACCTTGACCGGGGCCCCGTCCAGCAGGAAGCCGAACCCCAGCCTGAATGATTTGACCTTGCCGCGGCGGTCCTCCAGCCCCATGACATGCATGCCGCCGGACTTCTCCACCCGGACGATTGCGCCCACCCAGCCGCTCTGGACGTCTTCGAGCACCAGCCCGATGTCGGCGGGCACTTCGGGCAGCGCCTGGCGCTTGGGTGCCGTAATATTCTGCGGACCCCACTGATAGTTGGTCATGGATCGCTTCCGGTGTAGTCGGCTGGAGAACAGCTCAATGCTAACAACGCCCCGAAACGTATTAGACTTAGCACTTAAGCCTTTCGAGTGCTAATGCATTATCTGCTAGGACTCGGGCTGCAAATCAACCGAGGAGGTGCCACGATGAGCGAACCCCGCCGCCTGGAAGTACTCCGGGCCATCGTCGAAGACTATGTCCATACCCGCGAGCCCGTCGGCTCCAAGGCACTGGTGGAGCGGCACCATCTGGGTGTTTCCTCGGCCACGATCCGCAATGACATGGCCGCGCTGGAAGAGGACGGCCTCATCACGGCACCGCACACCAGCGCGGGACGTATCCCCACGGACAAGGGCTACCGGCTGTTCGTGGACCGCATCTCCGACGTCAAGCCCCTCTCGGCCGCCGAAAAGCGCGCCATCCAGACGCTGCTGGACGGCGCAGACGACCTCGATGACGTGATGGAGCGGACGGTGCGCCTGCTGGCCCAGCTGACCAACCAGGTGGCCGTAGTGCAGTATCCACACCTGGACACGGCGAAGGTGCGCCACATTGAACTCGTCCTGCTGGCGCCCCGGCAGGTACTGGTGGTCCTGATCGCCACCACTGGCCAGGTGGAGCAGCGGGTGATCGCCATGCCGGTGGATGTCAGCGAGGAGACGCTGCTGGACCTGAGGCAGCAGTTCCTGGCTGCTGCGTCCGATTCACTGCTGACTTCCCTGCCGCAGCACCTGGCCGCCTGCGTCACCGGCGTTGCCGCCAAGGACCGCACGGCTGCCGCCACGCTGGCACATGCGCTGGAACTGTTGGCCGGCCTCAATCGTGAAGACCGTATGGTCATGGCCGGCACAGCGAACCTGGCCCGTTCCACCGTGGACTTCCCGCTGTCCATCGGTCCCATTCTGGAAGCTCTGGAGGAACAGGTGGTCATGCTCCGCCTGCTCTCGGAGATGGAACAGGACGCACGGGGTTTCTCCGTGCGGATCGGACACGAAAACCGGTACGGCGGACTGGTCGAGGCGTCAGTGGTAGCCACCGGCTACGGCCCCGACTCCTCCGCGAAGCTCGGCATCCTGGGGCCTACGCGGATGGACTATCCCTCCACTATGGCTGCCGTACGGGCAGTGGCGCGTTATCTGTCACGTATTCTGACGAACTGAAGTTTCAAGCTACACAGGAAGTGAAGTGCAATAGTGAGTAATCACTACGAAGTACTGGGTGTCGGCCGCGATGCGGGCAGCGAAGAGCTCAAGAAGGCTTACCGCAAGCTGGCGCGCAAGTACCATCCGGATGTGAACCCCGGTGCGGAGGCATCCGAGGAGTTCAAGCGGATCACCCACGCCTACGAGGTGCTGTCCGACCCGCAGAAGCGCCGCGTGTATGACACCACCGGCAACGAGAACGGCACTGACAGTGGTTTCGGCGGCGGTTATTCCGGTGCAGGCTTCGCCTTCCAGGACATCTTCGAGACCTTCTTCGGCGGCAGCGGCATGGGCGGCGGACCGGCGTCCCGGACCCGCCGGGGCCAGGACGCCCTGATCAATGTCCGGATCGATCTGAAGGATGCCGTGTTCGGTGTCAACAAGAAGATCGAGGTGGACACCGCCGTAGTCTGCCCCACCTGCGACGGTACATGCTGCCGCGAGGGTACCTCCCCCCGGACCTGCGACATCTGCCACGGCACCGGCACCGTCCAGCGGGCGGTTCGTTCCATCCTGGGCCAGGTCATGACCAACGCTCCCTGCGGCTCCTGCCAGGGCTTCGGCACCGTCATTGCGGATCCCTGCAATGAATGTGCCGGCGAAGGCCGGATCCGCAGCCGCCGGTCGCTGACCATCAAGGTGCCTGCCGGCGTCGCCACCGGAACCCGCATCCAGCTGGGCGGCCAGGGCGAAGCCGGCCCGGCCGGCGGTCCCCAGGGTGACCTCTACGTGGAAATCCGGGTCAATCCGCATCCCACCTTTGTCCGTGAGGGCGACGACCTCCATGCCACGCTGAGCGTGCCGATGACCGCGGCGGCCCTGGGCACAGACATCGATCTGGAGACCTTCGACGGCGAGCAGGACATCAACGTCAGGCCGGGCACCCAGTCGGGCGAGATCATCACCCTGCGCGGCCTCGGCGTAACGCACCTGCGCGGCTACGGCCGCGGCGACCTCAAGGTCCATCTGCAGGTCGAAACCCCCAGCAAGCTGGACGCGGCCCAGGAGGACCTGCTGCGCCAGCTGGCCCGGTTGCGCGGCGAGCAGTTCACTGAGGGAAAGCTGGCCTCCAGCGGCAGCGGGGTCTTCGCCAAACTGCGGGACAAACTCGGTAACCTCTAAGCGTGACGAACCCGATTTTCTTCGCCGAGCCGCAGGCATTGGCCCCGCTGTCGCCCGGCGCGGAATTCACGCTCACCGGACCCGAGGCCAGGCATGCTGCTATCGTGAAGCGGCTGGCGCCGGGGGAAGCGGTGGACATCGTCGACGGGAACGGGCGCCGGGTAACCGGCGAGGTTACGGAGGCGGCGCCGTCGTCCCTGACCATCCGGATCGGCGCCGTAGCCGACGACGACGTCCCGCGCCATGAGCTCATCCTGGTCCAGGCGCTGGCCAAGGGGGACCGGGATGAGATGGCCATTGAATCGGCGACGGAACTGGGCGTGGATGCCGTTGTGCCTTGGCAGGCCGAACGCAGCATCGTCCGGTGGCGCGCCGACAAGGCGGCCAAGGGCCTGCAGAAGTGGACCAACACTGTCACGGCCGCGTCAAAACAGGCCAGGCGGTCCAGGGTCCCCCGGGTGGAACCGCTGGTGGACGGTAAGGAACTGGGGCGGCTGATCGCCGGGGCCGACCTGGCGCTGGTGCTGCATGAAGACGCAGCGGACCGGCTGGCGGATGTGGTTGCCGCCCGTGCCGCCTCGCTGGGCACGGGCAGCGCCAGGGTCCGGATCCTGATGATCGTCGGGCCGGAAGGCGGCATCGGTCCCCGCGAGTTGGAGGCCTTCGAATCGGCCGGGGCCTGCACTGTGAGGCTGGGACCCCATGTCCTGCGTTCGTCGACTGCCGGGCCGACGGCCCTGGCTCTGCTCAGCCACCTGCTGGACCGCTGGTAGTTCCCGCGCAGGCCGCCCGGGGCACCTCAGTCGATGGTGAACCGTTTGGAATCCGGGTTCGCTTCCGTGACCGCCGCGTCGCCCGTCTTCGTGCCGGCGTCGGTGCCGCCGGACGCGGAACCTGAGCCTGGCGCCGCATTGCCGGGCGCCCGGTGGAAGACACGCAGCTCGTAGTTGCCCGGCGGCAGCGGAAGCGAGAAGCGGAACTTCCCGGTTTCACCCGGATGGCTGTCCAGCTGCACGGTGCCGGAAGCGACAACAGAGGCGGACTCAGCCGGCGCGCCGGTTTCCGATTCGGTGTCCTCCAGCCTCGACACCGTCCACTGCAGGGTGGAGTCAGCGGCGACACCGCTGCCGAAAACGCTGACGGAATCGGTGAGTGAGGCATCTTCCTGCGGATCGATAACCCAGATGGGCGCTGCCACGGTCGTGTCACGGGTCATTTCACCGCCCAGTTCCACATGGCCGAAGGCCTTGTAGCCGGCGTGCCCGTCGACCAGGATCACCACACTGCTGGGCCGGCCGCTGGTGATCAGTCCCGAACTGGCTGCCGCCGCCGTGGCGGTGTAGACCAGCTGCTGGACGGCGCGGTGCGCCATCCCTTCGTCGAGGGATGTTCTGAAGGCATCCGCGGAGATATCCACCGTGATGACATTCTTGCCGGAAATCGACGCGCCGATCTTCGAGGCCGGCGTCCAGGGGCTAAAGTAGTCGGGGTCGTCCGGCCCGGTGCTGGTCATGGCCTTGACCGCAGTGGAAATCGGGTCGCCCATGTCCGGCAGGTCCCGGCGGAACTCCCGGTAAAGATAGACATTCCGCGGATTGGCGCCCAGGTAGTAGACCGGTGTGACGTCCGGACCGGTGCCGCCCTCCACCGGCGCGCTCACCACCATCGGCGAGGCGCTGGCGGGCTGGTCGTGGATCGCGGGCATGGAGGTCGTCGCCGTCGTGGGCATCGAAGCCGAAGGCATTGAAGGAGAGCAGCCGATCAGGACGACGGAGGCTGCGCTGATCAGCGCCAACCCGCTCACGAAACGGCCCGTTGCTGCCGAAGTACGGTTGCTGCCGCTTGAAGTCATCCAGTCTCCTTCCCGGGTCGGCGCCGTCAAGCCGGCACAGACCGGCACGGCAACGGCAAATTGGCATGCCCATCCAGCTTGGCACACGGTTTTCAGCGCCCAGGCCTCCGGACGCAGGTCTCAACCGGACTGCAACACGATTGATGCAAAGTCGATATCTTGCCGTGCCGTGGCATGGCCGACGCCGGCCGGGTCGCCTTCTGGTTCCAGCGTGCCTGCAGCGCGGGTGACGTAACATGGTGTGTAACTCGCGCTTGGACGGGTACGGGAAGCACCGTTACCGGCAGGAGCCATCGTTGACCGAAGGGGACAGAAGGCCGGAGCGGCCGCAGATATGACGGAATCTTCACTTGGCATGGGCGCTGCCGGCATCGAATCGACCACCATCCGCTTCGACTCGACGGAACAAATGGTCCAGTCCCTGGGCGCTCATGATGAGGTTCTCCGCCTGATCGAGGAGGCCTTTCCCGACGTCGACCTCCTGGTCCGCGGCAACGAACTGTCCCTCTCCGGACCGGCCGTGACCATTGACCGGACCCAGCGCCTGCTGAATGAAGTCCGGATCCTGGCCGCCAGCGGTACCCGCGTGACGCCGCAGGTCATGCAGCAGCTGATCACGATGCTCAAGGAGCAGTCGGTGCAGCGCCCGGCCGAAGTGCTCACGCTCAACATCCTTTCGACCCGCGGGCGGACCATCCGCCCGAAGACGCTGAACCAGAAGAACTACGTCGAGGCGATCGACCGCAATACCGTGGTCTTCGGGATTGGTCCGGCGGGAACGGGCAAGACCTATCTGGCTATGGCGAAGGCAGTCCAGGCCCTCCAGCACAAGGAAGTCAACCGCATTATCCTCACGCGGCCGGCGGTGGAGGCGGGGGAGCGGCTCGGCTTCCTGCCCGGCACGCTCAATGACAAGATCGATCCCTACCTGCGCCCGCTCTACGACGCCCTGCACGACATGATGGATCCGGAGTCCATCCCGCGGCTCATGGCCGCCGGTACCATCGAGGTTGCGCCGTTGGCGTACATGCGCGGCCGGACGCTCAATGACGCATTCATCATCCTGGATGAGGCGCAGAACACGACGCCGGAGCAGATGAAGATGTTCCTGACCCGGTTGGGGTTCGGTTCCAAAATGGTGGTCACCGGAGACGTCACCCAGGTGGACCTGCCGTACGGAACGAGTTCCGGGCTGCGGGTCGTCCACGACATCCTGACGGGCATCGACGACGTCCATTTCTCCGAACTGGATGCGTCCGACGTCGTCCGGCACCGGCTGGTCAGCGACATCGTCAATGCCTACAGCCGCTGGGACGAAGTCCAGCGCTCCGGCGGAGCCGGCCAGCGGGCCGGCAGCCGGAGGGCAGCCGGACCCGCGCGCACAGGCACCCACTCGAAGGAAAGCCACGGTTCATGAGCATCGAGGTCAACAACGAATCCGCAATGCAGGTCGACGAAGTGGAACTGTCGCGGCTTGGCCGCTTCGTGCTGGACAGTCTCTACGTCCATCCGGAAGCCGAGCTGTCGATCATCCTCGTCGATACCGAGGCCATGGAGCGGCTGCACATTGAATGGATGGACGAACCGGGACCGACGGATGTCCTGTCGTTTCCCATGGACGAGCTGCGGCCCGGCACAGCGGGCAAGCCGACTCCGCCCGGGGTGCTGGGTGACATCGTCCTCTGCCCGCAGGTGGCTGAAGAGCAGGGGCGCACTGCCGGGCACAGCACCGGCGAGGAATTGCTCCTGCTGACGACGCACGGATTGCTGCACCTGCTTGGCTACGACCATGCGGAACCGGACGAGGAGAAGGAAATGTTCGGCCTGCAGCGCCAGTTGCTCTCCGCGTTCCTGGGCAGGGAGGCCCCCCAGGAGACCAAGCATTGACCGGATGGCTGCTCGGCAGCCTGGCGCTGGTCTTTGTCCTGACCGCGGCCCTGCTGACCGCTGCCGAAGCGGCATTCAGCTATCTTCCCCGCCATGACGCAGAGGACCTGATCCAGAAACCCCGCGGAGCGGCGCTCAAGGGCATTCTCGACTCCCCGGTCGCCCACATGCGCGCGCTGCGCTTCTGGCGGGTATGGTTCGAAATGGCTGCCGCCGTCGCGGTGGCCATTATTTTCCATGACCTGCTGGGGATTGTCTGGATAGCCGGACTGCTGGCGACGGTGACCATGGCCGCCGTCGGATTCGTCCTGGTGGGCGTCTCGCCGCGGCAGCTGGGCAGGCTGCACTCCAGCTCCGTGGTGATGCTGACCGCACGTCCGGTCCGCTTCCTCTGCCTGGCGCTGGGGCCCGTCCCCAAGTGGCTGGCGGATCTGGGCAGTCTGTTCGCCCCAGGTGCCCCACGCGGCGATGCGGCGTTCTTCACGGAAGAGGAGTTCCGCGAGCTCGTCGACCGGGCCACCGAAGCCGAGATGATCGAGGACACCGAAGCCGAATTCATTCACTCGGTCTTCGAGCTGGGCGACACGAAGGTCCGTGCGGTCATGGTTCCGCGGACGGATATCGTGAGCATCCAGGCCGGCTCGACCCCGAAGCAGGCGATGTCCTTGTTCCTGCGTTCCGGCTACTCCCGGATGCCCGTCATCGGTGACAGCGCCGACCAGATTCTGGGGATCCTCTATCTCAAGGATGTGGCGGCAGCGGTGCACAGCCAGACGCCCGGTGCCGCTCTTCCCCCCGTCGAGGAACTGGCCAGGCCGGTGCGCTATGTGCCCGAGTCGAAGGCCGTTGGCGACCTGCTCAAGGAACTGCAGCGCGAATCCACCCATCTGGCGATCGTGATCGACGAGTACGGCGGCACCGCGGGTCTGGTCACCTTGGAGGACCTGATCGAGGAGATCGTAGGGGAGATCGTCGATGAATATGATTCCGAGCGTCCCGAGGTCCAGGACCTGGGCGATGGTCGCTACCGGATCAGCTCCCGGATGAGCATCGACGATCTCGGCGAACTCTTCGACCTGGACCTCGACGACGACGAGGTGGACACCGTCGGCGGCCTGCTCGCTAAGACGCTCGGCCGCGTACCGATCGTGGGCAGCCAGGTGAGCGTCCAAGACATCCAGCTGCGTGCGGAGCGCATCGAAGGCCGCCGGAACCGCGTCTCGCATCTGGTTGCATGGAAGGAACCGGAGGGCCATCATGAACATACCCCTGACCAGCCGAAACAGCCTGCGGACGCAGGATCCGTGAACGGCTCCATGCCGGGCGGCGGCAATTCTTCAACGACTAACGCAGGATCGGTGGATACCAATGAGTGAACCGGAATACCGGGCAGGTTTTGCCTCGTTGGTGGGCCGGCCCAATGCCGGCAAATCGACGCTGACCAACGCCCTTGTGGGACAGAAGGTTGCCATCACCTCGGCAAAACCGCAGACTACCCGGCACACGATCCGCGGCATCGTGCACCGCGATGACGCGCAGCTGGTCCTGGTGGACACCCCGGGTCTCCACCGGCCGCGCACGCTGCTTGGCCAGCGGTTGAATGATCTGGTGGCGGACACGCTTGCCGAGGTCGATGCGATTGGATTCTGCCTGCCGGCCAACCAGAAGATCGGCCCGGGCGACCGCTTCATTGCCAATCAGCTTGCGGGGGTGGGCAGGAAGCCGGTGATCGCCATCGTCACCAAGACGGACCTGGTCGACCGCGCCGCCCTGACGGAGCAGCTGCTTGCCGTGACGGCCCTCGGCACGGAGGTGCTCGGCGATGCGGGCTGGGCCGACGTCGTTCCGGTATCGGCAGCGGACGGATTCCAGGTGGACACCGTGGCCGATGTGCTGATCGGCCACATGCCGCCCTCGCCCGGCCCGCTGTATCCGGGCGGCGAGCTGACCGACGAGCCGGAAGCGGTCATGGTCGCGGAACTGATCCGCGAGGCCGCCCTGGAAGGGGTCCGCGACGAACTGCCGCACTCGCTGGCCGTGGTCGTGGAGGAAATGGTTCCGCGCGAGGGGCGTCCCGAGGACAGCCCTCTGCTCGATGTGCGGGTGAATCTTTTCGTCGAGAGGCCGTCGCAGAAGGCCATCATCATTGGTAAGGGCGGCAAGCGCCTCCGCGAGGTCGGAACCACGGCGCGGCACGGAATCGAGGCCCTGCTGGGTACACGGATCTACCTTGATCTGCACGTCAAGATCGCCAAGGACTGGCAGCGCGATCCGAAGCAGCTGGTCCGGTTGGGCTTCTGATGCCGCAGCCGGTCCGCGTCCGGATGGGCCGGCATGGTAGACGCTGACGCCGCGGCGGCGCAATTTTGCGCGCGGGCGGGCAGCGATGGAAGATTACAGTTGCGGTTTTTTTCATCTGGCGAAAGGTTGATCCATGGGTCGTCGTGCCTTCACTGGTGGCGGCTCTCCCTCATCCGGTGCCACCCCGAAGAAGTTTCCCCTCGGTTCCGGTACCGGCAGGGACAAGAGCCATAAGGGCGGCGGCGCGGCAGGAACAGCTACCGCACACGGCAACGGCCCGGGCGGCCGCGCAGACTTCCCGGCAAGCCGGCACCTTGGGTCCGATCCGCTGCGGAAATGGCTGAAGCTCACTGCCATCGCACTGTCCGCCGTCCTGGTGGCCGGTTTTGTCTTTGTCGGTGTCCAGCTCCTGCGCCTGCAGTCCAACATTGTGACCCAGCCGCTGAATCTGGGCACGGATGCGGCCGGGCTTCCGGTCGATCCCAGCAAGGACCCCCTGCAGATCCTCGTCCTCGGCACCGATACCCGCACCGGCGAGGGCAACAGCCAGTACGGTACGGAAGAAGACGCCTCCGGTTTCGGCAATTCGGACGTCATGATGCTCATGAACCTCTCTGCGGACCGCCAGCGCGTTACCGTGGTGAGCTTTCCCCGGGATCTGCTGGTTCCCCTGCCCACGTGCAAGGACCCGGAGACCGACGAGGTCTACCCGGAACAGGAACTGGGGCAGCTGAACAGCGCCCTGAGCCTGGGCGGTCCCGGCTGCACGGTTGCCGCCATCAATGAACTCACCGGCCTTGAGATCGACCACTTCATGATGGCCGACTTCAATTCAGTCAAGGAGCTCTCGGAGACCCTGGGTGGCGTGGAAGTCTGCCTGAACCAGCCAGTCAATGACCCGAAGTCCGGCCTGGACCTGCCGGCCGGAGTGAGCAGCATCCAGGGTGAGCAGGCCCTGGCGTTCCTCCGTACCAGGGCCGGATTCGGCAACGGCGGGGACCAAGGCCGGATCCGCGCCCAGCAGAGTTTCCTTGCCTCCATGGTCCGCAAAGTCAAGGACGAGGGCACACTCAGGAACCTGCCGAAGGTCTATGCCATCGCCGAAACCGTGACGAAGAACCTCACCGTCGACCAGCAGCTCTCCCAGGTCCCGACCCTGCTGATGCTGGCCGACCGGCTCAAGGACGTTGACCTGGAGAAGGTCGCCTTCGTGACTGCGCCAACCGTGGCCTACCCCTACGACCCGAACCGGCTGGTTCTGGACGAGACCTTGGCCGCCCCGCTGTTCCAGACACTGGTCGAGGACGGCGACGTTACCGCCCCACCAGAAGCGCCCGCCGCGCCCGAATCCGGCGCGCCGGGAGCCGAGGCACCGGCTCCGGCCCCCGAGGCACCGGCCGAACCTGAGCTCTTCTTCGATCCGGCGGCCGTGCCGGTAACGGTCGTCAACGCCTCCGGGGTGGCGGACCGCGAAGCCGAGCTGCAGACCCACCTGCTGGGACTCGGATACGCGCTGACATCGACTGTGCCCAATGACGCCGGCATCAGTCCGGCTACGCAGGTCTTCGCCGGATTCGGCTATGAGGAAATCGCCAAGGTTGTGGCCGAGGTCTTCGGAATTCCGCAGTCACAGGTGGTCGGCAGCGCCTCCACTGTCGGTGTCACCGTCTCTGTCGGCGAGGATTTCCCCACCGGTTTGACCCTCGGCACGGGCGCAGGCCTGGGCGAGGGCCTCAGCGGCCAGACCGCAGCCCAGGTGACCTGCCAGTCGTCCTACGGCTTCTAAAGCAGCCCGGACGACGACGGCGGCAAGGCACCCTTGGGTTGCCCTGCCGCCGTCGGACGGTTACCAGATCCTGACCCGCTCCGCCGGCGACAGCCACAGCCGGTCGCTCTCCGCGACGCCGAAAGCTTCATGGAACTCGGACAGGTTGCGTACCACGGCATTGCAGCGGAATTCGTTGGGGGAGTGGGGATCGACGGTGAGCCGCCGCACCGATTCCTCCGGCCGGATCTTCTGGCGCCAGCACTCCGCCCAGGAGTAGAAGAACCGCTGCGGGCCGGTCAGCCCGTCGATCACAGGCGGTTCCTGGCCGTCGAGGCTGATCATGTAGGCCAGGTAAGCGATGCCGAGACCGCCTAGGTCTCCGATATTTTCGCCCAGCGTGAGTTTGCCGTTCACCTTGTTCTCCGGCGCCTCCTCCGGACTCAGCACGCTGTACTGGTCCACCAAGCGGCCCGTCAGCTCCTCGAAGGCCGCCCGGTCCTCCTCAGTCCACCAGTTGTGCAGCGCACCCGTGCCGTCGAACTGGGAGCCCTGGTCATCGAAACCATGTCCGATTTCATGTCCGATGACGGCTCCGATGGCTCCGTAATTGGCCGCGGGATCCGCTTCGGCATCGAAGAAGGGCGGCTGCAGGATCGCCGCCGGGAAGACGATCTCGTTCATTGTCGGCTGGTAGTAGGCGTTGACCGTCTGCGGCGTCATATGCCATTCGCCGCGGTCGATCGGCCCGCCCAGCTTGTCCAGCTGGCGTTTCAGCTCGAAGGCTTCCGCGCGCCGGACATTGCCCAGTACCTCGCCGGGCACGATCTGCAGGCCCGAATAGTCGATCCACTTCTCCGGATAGCCGATCTTGGTGGTGAACCTCGACAGCTTCTCCAGCGCCCGTTCGATGGTTCCGGCGCTCATCCAGGGCAGGTCCGTGATGCTCCGGCGGTAGGCCTCGAGCAGGTTGGCAACGAGCTCCTCCATCCGCGCCTTGTGTCCGGGCGGGAAGTGCCGGGCCACGTAGATCTGTCCGATGGCTTCGCCCAGCGCCCCTTCGACCAGCGCGACGCCGCGCTTCCAGCGATCCTTGATCACGGGCGTGCCGCTGAGGGTGCGGCCGTAGAAAGCGAAGTGCGTCTGGACGGCGTCCGAGGACAGGTACGGGGCGGCATGGGTCAGGACCCGGGCCGCCAGCCAGGACTTCCAGTGCTCCAGCGGCTCCGATGCCAGCAGCCCGGCTGCGCCGCTGACGAAATCCGGCTGGCAGACCACGGTTTCCTGCCAGTGCGGTCCTTCCAGGCCCATGGCGGAAAACAGCCCTGCGGCGAAGGGGGCGCGCTCCGTCAGTGCGGCCGCGTCGTGCAGGTTGTAGATCTTCTGCGGGTCGCGGCAGCTCACCGCATCCAGATGGAAGGACGCCAGCTTGGTCTCCAGGTCCAGGACGGCCGCGGCCTGCGCCGCCGGCTCAGCTTCACCGGCCAGCGCCAGCAGTCCGGAGAGGTACTCCTGGTAGGCCGCGCGGATTGCTGCGAAAGAGTCCTCCCGGTAGTAGGACTCGTCCGGCAGGCCCAGGCCGGACTGGTAGAGCCACAACAGGTAGCGGTCCGGATTGCCGGGATCGTTGTTGACAAAAGCCGCCAGGATCCCCGGCGTACCGCCCTTGCCCAGCTCGCCGCACAGTTCCACCAGCGCGGCGGCGTCGGCCACGGCATGGATCCGCTCCAGCAGCGGCTTGACGGGGGACAGCCCCCGGGCTTCCACCGCGGCCTCGTCCATGAACGCGCGGTACAGCGTCCCGATCTTCTGCTCAAGATCGCTGCCCGCCGGATCGGCCGACTCGATAATGTCGCGGACATTGGCCTCGGACGCGTCGCGCAGCTGAGTGAAGGACCCTTCCAGCGGGCGGTCCTCGGGAATCTCCGCCGTCGCCAGCCAGCCGCCGTTCACATGCCGGAACAGGTCATCCTGCGGCCGGACAGCAGGGTCGATATTTGTCAGAACAATGCCAGAATGCGTCACTGAAACTCCGTACCTGTCGGTGGTCATGGCCGTGCCGTCGGCAGCGGGGAGGCCACGTGCCGCCCCGCACCGCGCACCTCCATCCTATGCGCCGTGCTAGTGTGAAAAGGTGCGCGCAGAGATGCTTCTTCTTAGCTGCCGCAGCGAGGCCACACAGACGTCTGTTTGAACGGCCGAACCCTCGCTGCGGAGTTTGTGTTGCCCGGCCAATATTTCTAGAAGAACGAACAGAAAAGGCCACCTTCCATGCAAAACGCACAGAAGCCCTCTGGAATGCCGATCCACAAGTACGTGCCGTTCCAGGACCAGATCACCATCTCGCTGCCGGACCGGACCTGGCCGGACAAAGTCATCACGAAGGCGCCGCGCTGGTGCGCCGTGGACCTGCGGGACGGCAACCAGGCACTCATCGATCCGATGAGCCCCGAGCGCAAGCATAAGATGTTCGATCTGCTGGTCAGGATGGGGTTCAAGGAGATCGAGGTCGGCTTTCCCTCCGCCTCGCAGACCGACTTCGATTTCGTCCGGCAGCTGATCGAGGGCGACCGCATTCCGGACGACGTCACCATCCAGGTGCTGACCCAGTCCCGCGAGCATCTGATCGAGCGGACCTATGAGGCGCTCGAAGGAGCGGACCGCGCCATCGTCCACCTCTACAACTCCACCTCGGTGCTGCAGCGCCGCGTCGTCTTCAACACGGATGAGGACGGCATCCTGGACATTGCGCTCAGCGGTGCGCGCCTGTGCAAGAAGTACGAGGAACAGCTCAGGGACATCCACGTCACCTACGAGTATTCGCCCGAGTCCTACACGGGCACCGAGCCGGAGTTCGCCCTGCGCGTGAGCAACGCCGTTGCCGAGGTGCTGGAGGCCTCCCCGGACCACCAGATGATCCTGAACCTGCCGGCCACCGTGGAAATGGCAACGCCCAATGTCTATGCGGACTCCATCGAATGGATGCACCGCAACCTGGCCAACCGGGAGGGCATTATCCTCTCCCTGCACCCGCACAATGACCGGGGAACCGGCGTGGCTGCGGCGGAGCTGGGCTACATGGCCGGGGCCGACCGGATCGAAGGCTGCCTCTTCGGCAACGGGGAGCGGACCGGAAACGTGGACCTGGTGACCCTGGGCATGAATCTCTTCAGCCAGGGAATTGACCCGGAACTGGACTTCTCCCAGATGGATGAAATCCGGCGGACGGCCGAGTACTGCAACCAGCTGCGGGTCCCCGAACGGTCCCCGTACGGCGGCGACCTGGTCTTCACTGCCTTCTCCGGCTCCCACCAGGATGCGATCAAGAAGGGCTTTGAAGCGCTGGAGCGGGATGCCGAGTCCGCCGGCAAGACAGTGGATGAGATCCCCTGGGCTGTCCCGTACCTGCCGATCGACCCAAAGGACATCGGCCGCAGCTACGAGGCCGTGATCCGCGTTAATTCGCAGTCCGGCAAGGGCGGCGTGGCGTACCTGCTCAAGCATGAACATAGCCTGGACCTGCCCCGCCGCGCCCAGATCGAATTTTCCGGCGTCATCCAGCGCCGGACGGACACCGTGGGCGGCGAGGTCAGCGGGGCCGAACTGTGGGAGATCTTCAAGGACGAGTACCTGCCGGCTCCCGCCGACACGGCCGCTGCCACCGGGCAGTGGGGCCACTACACCGTGGCGTCGATGAATGCCGAAACGGCCGAGGACGGCACGGTCCGCCTGGCCGTCAATATGATGATCGACGGTGTGCAGCACCGCCGGACGGGACAGGGGAACGGACCCATCGCCGCGCTGCTGGACATCCTCGCCCAGGACGGGGTCGATGTCCGCGTGCTCGACTACTCTGAACACGCCCTGTCAGCCGGCGGCAACGCCCGTGCGGCTGCCTATGTCGAATGCGCAGTCGAGGAGCGTGTGCTCTGGGGCGTCGGGATCGACACCAACACCACGATGGCCTCGCTGAAGGCCGTCGTTTCCGCCGTCAACCGGGCTATCCGCGACAAGAAATAGGCGGCCTGCGCCGCAGGGCGCGCCGGGCAGGCGCACTGTGCAGCCTGTCCGGCGCGCCCGCCGCAGCGGCCCGCGCTGAAGAGAGAACGGTCGAGTGTCCAGCAAATCTTTCGCCTCCCGCACCTACCGGGACGAAGGTGTCGTGCTGCGGACGTACAAGCTCGGCGAGGCGGACCGCATCATCGTGCTGCTCACCAGGCAGCATGGCCAGGTGCGGGCTGTCGCCAAAGGAGTCCGGCGGACCAGCAGCAAGTTCGGTGCCCGGCTGGAACCGTTCATGGTCGCGGACCTGCAGCTGATCGCCGGACGGAATCTGGACATCGTCACGCAAGCTCAGTCTCTGGGTCCTTATGGCCGCGGGATCGTCGCCGACTACGGCCGGTACACTGTGGCGGCCGCCATCACCGAAACGGCGGAAAAGCTCACCGATACCGACGGCGAATCCGCCGCCGCCCAGTACTCCTTGCTGATCGGCGCCCTCGCGGCGCTGAGCCGGGGGGCCCATGCGCCCGAACTCATCCTGGATTCGTACCTGCTGCGCGCGCTTGCGACCGCGGGCTGGGCCCCCAGCTTCACCGACTGCGCCCGCTGCTCGGCCCCCGGTCCGCATTCGGCCTTCGCGGCCGCCTTCGGCGGAGCTGTCTGCCCCGACTGCCGGCCCCCAGGTGCCGCGTCTCCGGCGCCGGAAACCATGGCACTGCTGGCCGCCCTGCTCTCCGGAAACTGGCAATCGGCGGACCGCTCAATGCCGCAGCACCGCCGCGAATCGGCCGGACTGGTGGCCGCCTACCTGCAATGGCATCTCGAGCGGGCCGTGAAATCCCTCAAACATGTGGAGCGTATGTGAAAGACCGTGAACGCCGGCCCCCGGTGAAACCGCTGCCCCATCCCTCCGGAGCCCGCCCGCCCCGTATTCCTGAGGAGTTCATCCCGCGGCACATCGCGGTGGTCATGGACGGCAACGGACGCTGGGCCAACCAGCGCGGGCTGCCCCGCACCGAGGGCCACCGGGCAGGCGAAGCAGCGCTGCTCGACGTCGTGGCCGGCGCCATCGAGACCGGGGTACAGCATGTTTCCGCGTATGCCTTCTCCACCGAGAACTGGAAACGTTCCCCGGAGGAAGTCCGCTTCCTCATGGGCTTCAGCCGCGAGGTACTCCGCCGGCAGCGGGACCAGCTGGACGAGTGGGGCGTGCGGATCCGCTGGTCCGGCCGCCGCCCGCGGCTATGGCAGTCCGTCGTCAAGGAACTGGAGATCGCAGAGGAACAGACCAAGGCCAATACGGTCTGCACGCTGAACATGTGCGTCAACTACGGCGGGCGCGCCGAGATTGCCGACGCCGTTGCGGAAATCGCCCGGCAGGTGGAACGGGGCAGGCTGCGCCCGGGGTCAATCACCGAGAAGACGGTCCAACGGTACCTGGATGAACCTGACCTGCCCGACGTCGACCTTTTCCTGCGCACCTCCGGCGAGCAGCGGCTGTCCAACTTCATGCTCTGGCAGTCCGCGTATGCGGAGATGGTGTTTATGAACACCCTCTGGCCGGACGTCGACCGGAGGACGCTGTGGGAGGCAATGGAGATCTACGCCCGCAGGGACCGCCGATACGGCGGCGCGGTGGACCGGGCTGCTAATCCAGCATGAAACCCCTGGCCCACCGCCGCAGCTGTCCGTAGACCTGTTCCCGTACCGGTTTGGCGGAAAGCAGGAGGTCGTGCAGCGCGCCCTCGAACCGTAATACTGTCACCTGCGGACCGAGGTTCAGTGCCCGCTGCGTCATCAGCGTGACGTCCAGGACGATGTCCTGACTGAGCATGTTCTCGTGCCACACATGGCTGATCAGGGATTTGGCCGATGCCAGCACCAGGATGGGCACATTGACGGCCAGGCCGTGGGCTACCCGGCTGTGGCCGGCCATGACGGCCGTCAGCCAGCCGGCGCGGACCGGAAAGGCCGTCTCCGGGCGCCACTGGGGATTGAGGTCCCACTCGCCGTCTCCTTCGCGGCTGATACTGCGCCAATAGTGGCCGAGTTCCGGAAGTTTGAGGCGGGCCTTCGGCCTGAATCTGGCCAGTGGTTCCAGCAGTCCGGCCGTTGCGTTCCGGACAATGGAGCTGCCCTGCAGTTCGAGCCAGGGACTGTTCAGAATCAGCGCATGGATCCGCCCCGGGTGCCGGTCGGCCCACAGGGAGGCGACCAGGCCACCGGTGGAATGCGCCATGAGGGTGATCCGGATTTCCTGGCCCTGCTCGAAGCGGACAGCGAGGTCAGCCTTCACCGCCTCAAAGGCGGCTTCGATATCGGCGTCGTATTCATCGAGCGAGGTGACGTAGCCGGGTGTCTGGCCGGGACGCAGACTCCGCCCATACTTGCGCAGGTCCAGTGCATAGAAGGCCACACCCTCGCCGGCCCAGAAGGCAGCCAGCTCAGTTTGGAAGAAGTAGTCGCTCCACCCGTGGAGGTAGAGCACGGCATGGACAGGCCTGTCCGCGCCGTTGTCCGGGGTTCTGGGCTTCTGCAGCCAGTCGCGGAACCGCTGCAGGCGGGATCCCGCCGTCGGCGGCGGCGCGGGAAAATACCGTACGAGCGTGGCTTCGACCGGGCCTTCGTCGTCGTTTCCCAGTTCGAGTGTCCTGAATTCATAGCCGTCCCCGAGGAAGTCCGGCTCCCATCCGTCAGCCATCTTCCGAGAATACCCGTTGCCTCCGGCACCGGGTACAAGTTGATGGACGGGGACAGACATGGGAACTTTAGACCATGCGTTTCTACCCGACTTTTTTCCGCGTCGTCTTCTCCGGTATGGACCCGGAAAGGGCGCACCGGATTGGCTTCTCAATGATCCGGATCGCGGGAAAGGTGGGAGCCGGGGCCGTCCTGCGGCGCTTCTGCCGGCCGGACCCGGTCCTGGCGACGGAGGCATTCGGCCTGACCTTTCCGTCCCCGTTCGGCCTGGCCGCAGGATTCGACAAAGAGGGCCATGGCATCAGCGCCCTGACGGACCTTGGTTTCGGGCACATCGAGGTGGGAACCATCACCGGCCAGGGCCAGCCGGGCAATCCCAAGCCGCGCCTCTTCCGCCTGGTCGAGGACAAGGCGCTCATCAACAGGATGGGATTCAATAACGACGGCGCCGCCAAGGTTGCGCCGCGCATTGCCAAAGCGCGCCAGATCCTGGGACGCCGCCCCGGCGGTACCCGGCCGGTCATCGGCGTCAACATCGGCAAGACTAAGAAAGTGGACCTGCGGCAGGCCGTGGAGGACTACCAGATCAGTACGCGGGAACTGGCTCCGTATGCGGACTATCTGGTGGTCAACGTCAGCTCGCCGAATACTCCCGGCCTGCGCCTGCTGCAGAATGTGGACTCCCTGCGGCCGTTGCTGAGCGCGGTCCGCCGGACCGCCGACGAGGTCTCCGGGCGCCGGGTGCCACTGCTGGTCAAGATCGCCCCGGACCTGTCGGACGAGGACATCGATGACGTCGCCCGTTTGGCAACCGATCTCCGGCTCGACGGCGTCATCGCCACCAACACGACCATCACCCGCGAAGGCCTGAAGACGGATCACGCCACCGTGATGAAGTACGGCGTGGGCGGGCTCAGCGGTGCCCCGCTGAAGGAACGGTCGATGGAAGTGCTCAAGCGCCTGCGTGCCGGGCTGGGGGAGGACATCGCGGTCATCTCTGTGGGCGGTGTGGAAACAGCCGCCGATGTGCAGGCCCGCCTGGACGCCGGGGCGACCCTCGTCCAGGGTTACACTGCTTTCCTTTACGAAGGGCCGTTCTGGGCGGCACGGATCAACCGGGCTCTTGCCCGCAAGCGGCGATAGGGACGGCTAGAAAAAGGGGGTCCCGGAGCCATCAGGCTCCGGGACCTCTTGTTGCCGGCTGTTGCCGGTAGCTGGATCCGTTTACCGGGGATACTCGCCGCGGGCCACCATCGGCTTGGGCAGGCGCAGCTTGCGGAACTGCAGGCCGCGCATCACGCCGTACCAGACCACGCCGGGTTCCGGCGTGGTAAATTTTTCCCTCAGCCGGCGCTTGAGCTTGCGCCCCAGGATGAAACTGTCCACTGCGACGAGCAGGAACATGGCCCAGAAGGCTACGAGCACGACGGACTGCAGCGTCAGGTTCGGGATGAAGGTCAGCACCACGAATACCAGCGCCGCGATCATCAGGAATTCGCCCACGTTCCAGCGTGCATCCACAAAGTCCCGTGCGAAGCGCCGCTGCGGACCCTTGTCCCGGACCGGCAGGAAGCGCTCGTCACCAGTTTCCATGGCACGGCGCGTCTGCAGTCGCTGCTGCTGCATGGCAGCCCGTTGGGCTTCCTTGGCGGCCTTGCGGTCGTTCGGCACCAGCGGCCGCTTCCGCGCGGCCTCCTGGTCCTTGCGCCGGGGCGTGGGCGCACCTTTGCCCGCCGGCCTGTCCGTGGCATTGCTCTCTACGGCTTGCTGGTCCACAGCATCCTGGGCTGCGGGAGCCTCTTTCTTACGTCCAAACACCTCTCCAGCCTACCGTGCCGCGGACCGGCCGCCGCCGGTAGGGTGGCCACTATGACTACTCTTCCTGATACCGTTCCGGCCGGAGTCGATGTCGAGGCGCTGGCGCGCAGCGTCGATGCGCATTTCGACGCCACCGTCACCCGGCTCAAAGAACTGGTAGCCATTCCCGGGATCGCCTGGGAGGCCTTCGACCGGAGGCAGCTGGAGCGAAGCGCCGAGGCGGTAGCCGGGCTCATCCGGGAGACAGGCATCGAGGAGGTGCAGATTCTCTCCGTGGCCGGTGCCGGCGGTATTTCCGGCGGGCCGGCCGTCGTCGCACGCCGCCCAGCTGCGCCGGGCAAGCCTACGGTGCTGCTTTACGCCCACCATGACGTCCAGCCGCCGGGGGATGAGGTCCTGTGGAACACGGCACCTTTTACTGCCACGGAGCGGGGCGGCAGGCTGTACGGGCGCGGAGCGGCCGATGACAAAGCTGGCATCATGGCCCACATCGGTGCCCTTCGGTCCGTCATGGAGACGCTGGGGGAGGGATTCGGCGTCGGCGTGACGCTGTTCATAGAAGGCGAGGAAGAAGCCGGCTCGCCGACGTTCCGCACCTTCCTGGAAACCCACCGCGAGCTCCTGCGCGCGGACGTCATCATCGTTGCGGACTCAGGCAACTGGAAGGTTGGCGTGCCGGCACTGACCACCAGCCTGCGCGGCCTCGTGGACGGCGTGATCGAAGTGCAGGTACTGGAGCACGCAGTCCATTCGGGCATGTTCGGCGGCCCCGTGCTGGATGCGCCCACGCTGCTGGCGCGGCTCATCGCCACCTTGCACGATGACAACGGCGAGGTCGCCGTCGAAGGCCTTGCCGCCGTCGACCATGCCGCCCTTGACTATCCCGAGGCGGACTTCAGGGCCGATGCCTCAGTGCTCGACGGCGTCAGGCTGGCCGGCAGGGGATCCATCACCTCACGGCTGTGGACCAAACCCGCGCTGTCCATCATCGGCATGGACGTTCCCAGCGTTGCGCTGGCCTCCAATACGCTGCTGCCGACTGCCCGGGCGAAGTTCAGCCTGCGGCTGGCGCCAGGCCAGGACCCGGATGCCGCAATGGAGGCGGTACGCCGGCATGTTGAACAGAACGCACCCTTCGGCGCCAAGGTCACGTTCCTGCCGGGGGAGCGGGGCCACGCCTTCGCTACAGATACCAATGCTTCCGCAGCCCGGACCGCACTGTGGGCGCTCGGCACGGCCTGGGGCACGCCGCCCGTCGAAACGGGCGTGGGCGGTTCGATTCCTTTTATCGCGGACCTGGCGGAGGTCTATCCCGCCGCACAGATCCTCATTACCGGCGTGGAGGATCCGGACTCCCGGGCGCACAGCGCCAATGAATCCCTGCATCTGGGGGACTTCCGCCACGCCATCCTGGCCGAGGCCCTGCTGCTGGCACGGATCAATGCCGCGGGTCTTTGAGGGCTTGCATCCCACCGACTACCCGGAATGATTCGGCCGCGCCGCTGGTTACGTTGGCGAGGGGCACCGGACGTACGATGGAACAAGGTTCGAAGAGCCGGTGCTTGACATGTAGCCGCAGGAATTCGGCCGAGGCAAGGAGAAAGAAACCAATGAGCGCATCCACCAGCGAATCCACCAACGACGTCAAGGCCACGGCGGAGGCGGAACTGCCTGTGCATGAGGTAGCACTGACGGACGTGGCCGCGGGCAAGGTCCGCAGCCTCCTTGAACAGGAGGGGCGCACGGACCTGCGGCTTCGCGTGGCTGTACAGCCTGGCGGTTGCTCCGGCCTGATCTACCAGCTCTACTTCGACGAGCGCGTCCTTGACGGTGATGCCGTACGCGATTTCGACGGCGTCGAGGTCATCGTCGACAAGATGAGCGTTCCGTACCTGGCTGGTGCAACCATCGACTTCGAGGACACGATCTCGAAGCAGGGCTTCACCATCGACAACCCCAACGCAGGCGGCTCCTGCGCTTGCGGAGATTCATTCCACTAAAGCCGGGGGACTGGGAGCGGATCCGCCCCGGATTCATTGCCGTGGCACGGTGTCAATTTGTCACGTGCTGGGTTCGGGTGCGGGTAAGCTCTACAGTGAGTAGTAAAACTTCAATGTGCAATGAGGCCACTAGCCCCTTTGCAGCACTAGCACTAACAAGAGGAAGGGCCGTCTGTGAGTTCGCAGGATCGAACCGGCAGCCGACGCGCGAAGATCGCCAAGATCACCGGGCTAGCCACCGTAGGCGCGTTATTTTTGTCGGGATGTTCACCGGAAGTACAAAGGGGTTGGTTGCCCACCGAGCGGGGGACGACCAACCACACGGACCGCATCATGGACCTGTGGGTGAACTCCTGGATCGCCGCTGTCGCAGTGGGTGTCCTCACTTGGGGCCTGATCCTCTGGTGCATTATCGCCTACCGCCGCCGCCGGACCGACACCGGCTACCCGCGCCAGCTCAGCTACAACCTGCCGATTGAAATCTTCTACACGGCGGTTCCGCTCTTCATGGTCATGGTCCTCTTCTACTTCACGGATCAGGACCAGCGCGCCATCGACGCCCGTGTGGACAATCCGGACGTCGTCGTGGATGTGCGGGGCAAGCAGTGGGCCTGGGACTTCAACTACGTCACGGAAAACAAGTACGACGCCGGCATCCAGGCGCATCTGACGGGTGAACCGGGCATTCCGGAAACGCTGCCGACGCTGTACCTGCCGGTCAACCAGACGGTCGAGCTGCAGCTGAACTCCCGCGACGTCATCCACTCTTTCTGGGTTCCGGCCTTCCTGCAGAAGCGGGACATGATTCCGGGCAAGACGAACTACATCACCCTGACGCCTACCCGCACCGGCACCTTCGACGGCAAGTGCGCGGAGCTTTGCGGCGAGTACCACTCCGAGATGCTCTTCCGGGTCATGGTCGTGGAGCAGGAAGAATTCGACGCCCACATGGCAACCCTCCGGGACGGCCAGTTGGGCAGCGAGTATGACCGCAACCCCAACCTGACGCCCAACCCAAACCAGTTCAATGCTCCTGACCAGGGTCCGACGGACTAACTAGAGGGGAATCGTGACTACTTACGAATACTCAGCGGACCAGGTCGGGACGACCCTAGCTCCGCGCGTTGTGCCCAAGTCGAAGGGGCGCATCGTGGTCAACTGGATCACCTCCACCGACCACAAGACCATCGGGTACATGTACCTGATTGCCTCCTTCATCTTCTTCTGCCTCGGCGGCGTCATGGCGCTGGTCATCCGCGCGGAACTGTTCGAGCCCGGTATGCAGATCCTGCAGACCAAGGAACAGTACAACCAGATGTTCACCATGCACGGCACCGTCATGCTGCTGATGTTCGCAACGCCGCTGTTCGCCGGCTTCGCGAACGTCATCATGCCGCTCCAGATCGGTGCGCCGGATGTTGCCTTCCCCCGCCTGAACGCGCTGGCGTTCTGGTTCTTCCTCTTCGGCAGCACCATCGCCGTCTCCGGCTTCATCACCCCTCAGGGTGCCGCCTCCTTCGGCTGGTTCGCCTACGCGCCGTTGTCGAATACTACGTATTCGCCCGGTGTCGGCGGGGACCTGTGGGTCTTCGGCCTGGCGCTGTCCGGTTTCGGCACCATCCTCGGTGCGGTCAACTTCATCACCACGATCATCTGCATGCGTGCCCCGGGCATGACCATGTGGCGGATGCCGATCTTCACCTGGAACACGCTGGTCACGGCCATCCTGATCCTGATGGCGTTCCCGCCGCTGGCCTCCGCCCTCTTCGGCCTGGGCCTTGACCGCCGGTTCGGCGGACACGTCTTTGACCCGGAGAACGGCGGGGCCATCCTGTGGCAGCACCTGTTCTGGTTCTTCGGCCACCCCGAGGTGTACATCATCGCCCTGCCGTTCTTCGGCATCGTCTCGGAGATCTTCCCGGTCTTCAGCCGCAAGCCGATCTTCGGCTACAAGGGCCTGGTCTACGCCACCATCGCCATCG
>NZ_JBNHIC010000024.1:0-67580 GCF_059092905.1 Arthrobacter sp. B0427-1-12
CGACCGCTTCGACGATTTCGGTGGTGATGGTTTCGCCGACGATACCCCGGACGTCGTAGGCCTTGAACGATGCGGAAAGATCAAGTGTTGTGGTCACATAGGTAAGCCTATCTGCTGCGGGCGGACGCCCGGTAAACGTTCCTCCACAGGTTCAGCCCGCGGCTCAGCTGTCCACATCCGGCGGCGGGACCGGGCCGATGTCGGCGCCGACTGGAATACTGGAAGGCATGATTCAGGCAGAGCAGTCCACGGTTGCGGCAGTTGAAAATCCGGAATTGAAAGATGAAGCAACCGCAATCCTGCGCGCCCTGGTAGGGCATCCGGAAGCGCAGTTCCATGCCGGCCAGTTCGAGGCCGTTGAGGCCCTGGTCGGCAGGGGCCGGCGGGCCCTGGTCGTGCAGCGCACCGGATGGGGGAAATCGGCGGTCTACTTTGTGGCCAGCCTGCTGCTGCGCGCCCGCGGCGCCGGTCCCACGCTGATCGTCTCGCCCCTGCTGGCCCTGATGCGGGACCAGGTCTCCGCGGCCGAGCGGGCCGGAGTCCGGGCCGCCGCGATCAACTCCGCCAACCCGCTTGAATGGGATGAGATTTCCGCACGCCTCGCGGCCGATGATGTCGACGTGCTCCTGGTGTCCCCGGAACGCCTCAACAATCCCGGCTTCTGCGAACAGCACCTTCCGGAGCTGATCCGCCGCTCGGGTCTGCTGGTGATCGATGAAGCGCACTGTATCTCCGACTGGGGCCATGACTTCCGCCCGGATTACCGCCGGATCAAGGATCTGATCGAGCAGCTTCCCCAGACGGTTCCGGTCCTCGCCACCACGGCGACCGCTAACTCGCGCGTGGTGGCGGACATTGAAGAACAGTTGGGAGCCCAGGCGCCGGAGTGCAGCACCGGTGCCCGCGGCGAGGTGATGACGATCCGGGGCGCGCTGGCCCGCGAATCCCTGCGGCTCGGCGTGCTGCGGCTGCCGAGCCCGCGGGCACGCCTGGGCTGGCTGCTGACCCATCTGACCGATCTGCCGGGCAGCGGCATCATCTACGCGCTGACGGTGTCAGCGGCCGAAGATACCGCGCGGCTGCTGCGCCAGGCGGGACATGAGGTTCTGGCCTACACCGGCCGCACCGATACCGCGGACCGGGAGGTTGCCGAGGCCGCGCTGAAGGAGAACCGGGTCAAGGCGCTGGTGGCAACCAGTGCCCTTGGCATGGGATTCGACAAGCCGGACCTAGGCTTCGTGGTCCACCTGGGCGCACCGTCGTCTCCGGTGGCGTACTACCAGCAGGTGGGCCGCGCAGGCCGTGCCACGGCCAATGCCGATGTGCTTCTGTTGCCCGGCGCTGAGGACCGGGACATCTGGGAATATTTCGCCACGGCATCCATGCCTGCGGAGGCCAACGCTTCGGCGGTGCTCCGGGAGCTGGGGCCCGGGCTGGTGCTGTCCACCGCCGCCCTGGAAACCCGCGTCAATGTCCGGCGATCGGCGCTGGAACTGCTGCTGAAGG
The DNA here is from genome assembly GCF_059092905.1 of Arthrobacter sp. B0427-1-12. NCBI lineage: Bacteria > Bacillati > Actinomycetota > Actinomycetes > Micrococcales > Micrococcaceae > Arthrobacter > Arthrobacter sp. B0427-1-12. The sequence continues at coordinate 1,507 of NZ_JBNHIC010000024.1, forward strand.
TCCTGGCCGTCGACGGGGCGGTCCAGCGCGTTTCCGGCGGCTGGCAGGGGACCGGAAAAGCATGGGTCTACGACCGTGAACGGTACGAGCGTATCGCCAAGGCCCGGGTGGATGAACAGCGCCACATGCTCGACTATGAGAACAGCACCCAGTGCCGGATGGAGTTCCTGGCCCGCTGCCTCGATGATCCCGCAGCGGCGCCCTGCGGACGCTGCGACAACTGCGCCGGCCCGTGGTACTCGGACGTGGTGGCCACGGAAGCAACTGAAAGCGCGAACCGGGCACTGGGCCGGGTGGGCGTGGAGCTGGAGCCGCGCGGCATGTGGCCCAGCGGGATGGATCGTCTCGGCATCCAGGCCAAGGGCCGGATTCCGGCCGGAGAGGCTTCGCTGCCCGGCAGGGCCCTGGCCCGCCTGACCGACCTGGGCTGGGGCGGACGGCTCCGGGAACTGTTCGCCGCCGGCACTGCGGACAGGCCGATCGACCGTGACCTGCTGCAGGCCTGCGTCCAGGTCCTGGCCCAGTGGGGCTGGGACCACCGGCCGGTCGGGGTCATCACCATCCCTTCGCGGAGCAAGCCCCAGCTCGTGGAGTCACTGGCCCGGGGGCTGTCGGAGATCGGCCGGCTGCCGTACCTGGGCTCCCTGGTGGCACCGCACGGCGGCCCGGCCGGCGGCCCGGGCGGCAACAGCGCCTTCCGGCTGGCTTCCGTCTGGGACCAGTTCGAAGTGCCACCGGCCGGACAGGCCTGGCTCGCCGCGAACCCCGGCCCGGTCCTGCTCGTGGATGACCAGGCGGACAGCCGCTGGACCATGACCGTGGCCGGCCGGGCTCTGCGCCGGGCCGGAGCGGAAGCGGTGCTGCCGTTCGTGCTGGCCCTGAAGGCGTAGCAATTAGGATCAAAATATGGATCCGATGTGGATAATCGCCGCCTTGCTCGTGGTGCTGGTCATCGCCGCGATAGTCCTGGCACGCCGCCGCATGGGGGCTGTGCCGGGACCGGCTGGGCCGGCGACGGTGTCCCGCGAGACGGCCATCGCGGCCAGCCGGCTGCTCTCCGCCGAAGGGCACGCTGAGGTGTACGGCTACATCGGGCGCGGCAACCAGCTGGAGGCGATCCGGGCGTACCGCAGACACACCCGGGCCGGCCTGAAACAGTCCGTCGCCGCAGTGCAGAGCCTGGAGAAGTATCCGCAGGAATACAAGGGTCCTGGCTTCGACGCCTAGACGAGCCACCACGCGCCGCCCGGCTGCCTTCGTGCACTTCCCGTTAACGCAGAGCGCCCCGGTCCGAAGACCGGGGCGCGATACGCGGAGACGGGGGGATTTGAACCCCCGGTCGAGTTTAACCCCGACCCTTCATTAGCAGTGAAGTCCATTCGGCCGCTCTGGCACGTCTCCAAGCGCTATTAACCAGCCAAATCAGGTTACCCGGAAGACGGGGTTAAGAGCAAAACGGGTGCCGGAGGGACCGGGGGCGGCGGGAACCGGCCGGCTACCGGGTCAGCATCTTCCACAGGAACTCATTGGACAGCGCCTGCAGGTGCGCGGCCTGACGGTTGTCCGACGCCCCGGCGTGCCCACCCTCGAGCGACTCGTGGAACCAGACCTCCGGAATGCCCATCGCCTTCATCCGCGCGGCCATCTTCCGGGCCTGGACCGGGCCCACGCGGTCGTCGCTGGTGGCGGTCCAGATCAGGGTCGCCGGATAGTCGGCGCCTGGGCGGAGCAGATGGTACGGCGAGAAGGTCCGGATGAATTCCCACTGCTCCGGGTCCTCGGGGTCGCCGTACTCGGCGATCCATGAGTAGCCGGCGGAGAGCTTGGTGTACCGCCGCATGTCCAGCAGCGGCACGCCGCAGGAAATTGCCCCGAACAGTTCCGGATAACCGGTGAGCATGTTGCCCACCAGCAGGCCGCCATTGCTGCCGCCGGAACAGCCCAGGCGCTCGCGGCGGGTCACGCCGCGGGAGATCAGGTCCTGCGCCACCGCGGCGAAATCCTCGTAGGCGCGGTGCCGGTTCGCCTGCAGCGCGGCCCGGTGCCAGCCGGGCCCGTATTCGCCGCCGCCGCGGATGTTCGCCAGCACATAGACCCCGCCGCGGGTCCGCCCCGACGCATCCGGTCCGGTGCGGCGTTCCAGCCAGGCCCGGCCGACCGCTCCGCTGTAGCCCGGGGTCCTTGAGACCTCGAAGCCGCCGTAGCCGGAGAGCAGGGTGGGATTGCCGCCGTCGAGCTCCAGATCCTTCGGCGCCACCTGGAAGTAGGGCACCCGGGTGCCGTCCTTGGATACTGCGAAATGCTGCTCCACGCTGTAGCGGCTTTCATCGAAGAACGACGGCGCCGCCTTCACCGCCGCTGCCGAACCGCCGGGGATGCGGCCCGCCGGAGTCCCTGACGCGGTCAGCGTGCCGCGGCTGAGCGTGGACGGCGTGAGGAACCCGGTGGCGACGAGCCAGTAGTCGTTGCCGCAGTCCTCGTCTTCGTCGTCGACGGCGAAGGCGTCCACCGAATGCAGCGGCGGACAGTCATCCAGTACCGCCGGCTCCCAGTCCGCCACCGGGTTCAAGACCCGGATCTCCGACGATACGTGGGTGAGCAGGTTCAGCAGCAGGTAGTCCCGGGTCCAGCTCCAGGACTGCAGGGACGTGGCCGCGTCCGGGACGAACAGCGTGCGCAGGGAGCGTTCGCCGGCCAGGAAGTCGTCGAGCCGGACCGCCATCAACGAGCCGGCCTGGTGCACAGTGCCGGCCAGTGTCCAGTCGGTGCGCGGGCGCAGCAGCAGCCATTCGCGGTGCAGCGAGACATTGACGTCCTCCGGCACGTCAATGTGGACCCATTCATCCCCGGCGCGTATATGGGTCCGGCTGGAAAAGAAATCGATGATGTCCACCGCGATGTCCCGCTCGAAGCCGGGGGTGAGGTCGCGGGCGGCAATGCCCATCATGTGGTCCTCGGGGACCTCGAAGTACAGTTCCGCCTCGTCCAGTTGCCGGCCGCGGCGCAGGATCCGCGACGTACGCGGATAGGAGGAAGTGGTCATGGATCCGGGCCCGAAGTCCGTCCCCACGTACAGCGTGTCCGGACCGGCCCAGCCAAGCCGACTTTTCGCCGTCGGAATATCAAAGCCGCCCGGCACAAAGGCGCGGTTTTCGACGTCGAACTCCCGGTAGCGGGTCGCGTCGCCGCCGTCGGGGGAGAGGCCGATCAGCGCACGGCGGTACTCGGTTTCATCGCCCAGCGGGCGCAGGAACACGGCACCGGCCCAGACCCACTCGGTCTCCTCCGCGCGGCCGAGCTCGTCGACGTCGAGCAGGATCTCCCACTGCGGCTGGTCGCTCAGGTAGCTGTCCCAGGTCGTGCGGCGCCACAGGCCCTTGGGGTTCCGCTTGTCCCGCCAGAAGTTGTAGTAGTAGCCGCCGCGCTTGGTGACCATGGGAATCCGGTCCTCGGAGTCCAGCACGTCCAGGATCCGCTGCTCCAGCTCGTCGAACTCCGCCGAGCCCAGCATCGCTTCCGTGACCGCGTTCTCCTGGCGTACCCAGTCCAGCTGCCGGTCCCCGTGGATGTCCTCGAGCCAGAGGAATTCGTCCTCCGGTCCGTGGCCGGCCTCCGTGTCCGCCTCCGTGGCCGTCTCCGGCTTCCGGGCGGTGTCTTGCTGCGTCATGTCCTGCTGGGTCATAGAGCCATCGTAGGCCGCGGGGGCCTGGCAGGCCGCCCCGGGCCCGTCGCGCCTTGCCGGATACCCTAGATCCATGGTGAAACGGCGATACCGGGTGGCAATCGTGGGGGCAGGTCCGCGCGGAATCTCTGTCCTGGAGCGTCTGCTGGCCAACCGTTCCGCCGGCGCGCCGGAGCTGTCCGTCCATCTGATCGACCCGCACGCCCCGGGCCCCGGCCATGTCTGGGACACCGGGCAGTCCCGGCTTTTCCTGATGAACACCCCGGCGCTGTTTCCCACGGTTGTGCCCGTCGATGGCACATACCAGGAGGGACTGGCGCCCCCTGTCGCCGGGCTATCCTTCGACGCCTGGCGGCAGCTGATGCGCAGCGACGGGATCAGCGGGCAGGCGGCGGCCCTGTCCGCCGAGGACGTGAAGGAGCTCGGGGACCTGGGCGCCGCGGACTATCCGAGCCGGGCGCTGTACGGGCGCTATCTGAGCTGGGTCCACGGCCGGCTGTGCGAGGCGGCGGGGCCCCAGGTCACCCTGGTCCACCATCGCGCCGAGGCGCTGGCGGTGCGCCCGCGGGCAGGGGAGCCGGGCCACCGGATCGAGCTCGACGACGGCACGGAAGTCGAGGCCGACGCTGTCGTGCTCGCGCTGGGACACCTGCCGACCCGCCTGAACGCGGACCAGCAGGGCCTGGCCGACGCGGCCGGCAGCCACGGGCTGCAGTACTGGGCGCCGAACGTGCCCGCCGACGTAGACTGGAGCCGGCTGCCCGCCCGCCGGCCGGTCCTCATCCGCGGCCTGGGACTGAATTTCTTCGACATCATGATCCAGCTGACCGCCGGCCGCGGCGGCCGCTTCCGCGCCACGGGTGCCGGACCGGGCCGGGCGCTGGCCTACGAGCCGTCCGGAGAGGAGTCGGAGATCATCGCGGCCTCGCGCCGCGGCACCCCGTACCGGGCCAAGGCCGTGCTGGACACCTACATTCCCCGGAGCGTCACACTGCGGTTCTGCACCCCGGAGGTCCTGGCCCGCTTCCGCGAGTCCGGGGTGCAGCCGGGCTTCGACCGCGACCTGTGGCCGCTGCTGCACCGCGACGTCTTCTGGGCCTACTACACCACACTGGCACGGGTTTCGCCGGATGCCTTCACTACGGACCCGCAGCAGTTCCTGTCGGAGCTGGATGCCATCCTGACCGCGCCGGGGCAGGGCACCGACGAACCCTCCGATGCCCGCTACCACAAGGTGCTGAGACTGCTGGACGGTGCCGTGCCCGCCCGCCATAGGTTCGAGGTCCGCACGCTGGGCCATCCCTTCGCCAGCCGCACCTTCCGCTCCGGAACGGACTACGACGCCGCCGTCCTGGCGTATCTGGAGGAGGATGCGGCCGGATCGGCCGCCGGTGAGGACGATCCACTGAAGATGGCCATCGGGGCGCTGAATGCGGGCCGGTCCGTGCTCAAGGGCTTCGTGTCCGACGGCGGTATCACCGAAGCCTCGTGGCTTGCCGAACTGCGGGGCTGGTTCGAGCAGCTGGTAGAGGGGCTGGCCGGCGGACCGCCCGCGCAGCGGATCGAACAGCTGGCGGCCCTGGTGAGGGCCGGCGTCGTCCGGTTTGTGGGACCGGACCCGAAGTTCGGCGTGGATCCGGTGCACAGCCGGTTCACGGCATCCTCCCCGTGGGTGGCGGGCACCGAGTTCACCGCCAGTTACCTGGTGGAGGCGATGATGCCGGCCAACCGGGTCAATGACAGCCTTTCGCCGCTGATGCGGCAACTGCTCCGCGACGGGCTGGTGCGTGCCAAGCTCATGATGGCCGCCAACGGCGTGCCGGTGGTGACCTCCGGACTCGACCTGACCCTGCCCCCATACCGCCCGCTGGACGTCAACGGGCAGGTGGTGCCCGGGCTGTACGTGATCGGGCTGCAGCTCTCCTCGGTCCAGTGGGGCACCGCGATCGCGGCGGAGGCCGGTGCCCCGCTCGACGGCGGCAGCCGGACGCTGCGGGATGCGGACGACATCGCCCGCGCCCTGCTGGCCGCGGCGCCGGTCTAACCGCCGCACTCACCGCGGCCCAGGCCGCAGCCTCTAGCTAGCGCCGGGCGTTCCGCAGGCTTCCCGTTGTCGGACCTTCCCCGGAGACCAGGCAGGTGATGGTCCGGTCCCCGGCTTCCCAACTGTCGGCCGTGGGATGGACGTAGCGGAGCAGCAGCGCCGAATCCGCGTGCGGAATCCCGACGAAACGCTCGAACTCCGGCAGGCAGAAGTCCTCCGCGGACCGCGACACTTCGTCCTCGCCGGGATAGGTCTCGTCGGTCAGGTTCATGGCGCCGATCGCTTCATAGTCGTGCGGTTCCTCGCAGGGGACCACGGTCAAACCCGCGGCCGCCGCGTTGCCTTCCCCGCCGTCGTCGTCCTGTCCGGCCTGGTCCCGGGCGGGGTCGCGGAGGCAGTTGCCCACGGCGATGCCCGGACCGCGTCCGCCGTCGGACCCGCCGCCGGTGGGGAACAGTCCGCAGCCGCCCAGCAACACACCGAGAACGGCGGCGGTGCACACCGCCGCGGCGAATCGGGCGCCCGTGGGGCCGGAGACGGTGTCGCGCGCAGCCATGGCTGCCTCCTGGAGACTCAACGGCGATGGCGAACTGACACGAGCGACACTAGCGGCGCCGCCGAGGGGAAACAACAGGCGTCCCGGCCGGCAGGCCGGCACGGAAACAGGTGGGGCGCGGAAATAGAGAACACCCCGGCGTGGCCGGGGTGTTCCATGCCGCAGGGCTCATGCCGCAGGGCGGTCGCTGCGGAAGGTAAGGGATTCGAACCCTTGAGCCAGGGGATACCTGGCCACTGGTTTTCAAGACCAGCTCCATCGGCCGCTCGGACAACCTTCCCCTAGTAGTCTGTCATGAGGGACAAGCTGACCAAAATTCCGCGCCGCCTGCGGGCGGACCAACGGGAAGGGCGAGTGGACGAACAGATGAAAGCCGTATTGACCAAGGGAGCCGGCGGGCCGGAAATGCTGGAGGTCGTCGAGGTTGCGGATCCGGTACCCGGGCCCGGCGAGGTGCTGATCGACGTCATCGCCGCCGGGCTCAACCGCGCGGATGTCCAGCAGTTGCGCGGCGTCTACCCGCCTCCGCCCGGCGCCTCCGAGATCCTGGGGCTTGAAGTTTCGGGGCGGATCGCCGCACTCGGGGACGGTGCGGAGGGTTTCGCGGTAGGCGATGCCGTCGTCGCACTTCTTGCCGGCGGAGGTTACGCCGAGCAGGTGGCGGTGCCGGCGGGCCAGGTGCTCCCGGTGCCCGACGGCGTCGAGGTGGCCACCGCGGCAGGCCTGCCGGAGGTGGCCGCGACGGTGTTCTCGAATCTGTTCATGGCCGCCGGAGTCAAGGCAGGGGAGCAGGTCCTGATCCACGGCGGCGCCGGGGGGATCGGCACCATGGCCATCCAACTGGTGGCGGCGTTCGGCGCGGTGCCGATGGTCACCGCCGGTTCTGCGGCGAAGCTGGAGCTGGCCCGGGAGCTCGGCGCCAAGGTGCTGATCAACTACAAGGAGCAGGACTTCGTGGCCGAAGTCAGGGCGGCCACCGGCGGGCACGGAGCCGACGTCATCCTGGATGTCGTCGGCGCCAAGTACCTGCAGCAGAATATCGATGCACTGGCCACTTCCGGCCGGCTGGTCATCATCGGGCTGCAGGGCGGCGCACGGGCGGAGCTGAACCTCGCGCAGCTGATGGCCAAGCGGGCAGCGATTATCGCCACGACGCTGCGCGCCCGGCCCACTGAGGAAAAGTCCGCCATCATGCGCGCGGTCCAGGAGCACGTTTGGCCGCTGGTGGCCGAAGGCAAGGTCCATGCGCAGGTGAACCGGACGTTCAGCCTGAATGACGTGGCCCAGGCCCACGACTATTTCGCCTCCGGTGAGCACACCGGCAAGATCCTGCTGACCACGGGCCGCTAGCCACCTCAACCGCGGCACGGTCCGGGTTGCTCCCTATCCTCTTCCTTGCGGCGCGCCCCGATGCGTAGGCTCGAGATGACAGACCACCTTGTCAAAGATCACTTGGAGTCAAGAGGAGAATCATGAGTGAGAATCCCGAGCGCCCGGGGACGGCCGGCGCTGGCCGGGAGGCAGACGTCCTGGTCCAGGACCCGGACCTTCCCCCAGTGGCCGTTGACCCGGCCATAGCCGAGGCGGAGGACCGGAAGTGGACGCCGGCCAAGATCACCGTCTGGGCGCTTATCGCCCTGCTCGGCGGCCTCGGCTGGGTCATGCTGGCCATAGTCCGCGGCGAAACCGTCAACGCCATCTGGTTCGTCTTCGCCGCCGTGGCCACCTACTTCATTGCGTACCGCTTCTATTCCAAATTCATCGAAGCCAGGCTGCTCAAGCCCAATGATGTCCGGGCGACCCCGGCGGAGTACAACGCAGACGGCAAGGACTATGCCGCAACGGACCGGCGCGTCCTCTACGGCCACCACTTCGCCGCCATCGCCGGCGCCGGTCCGCTGGTCGGGCCGGTCCTGGCCGCCCAGATGGGCTACCTGCCGGGCACCGTCTGGATCATCCTCGGCGTCATCCTGGCCGGCGCCGTGCAGGATTACCTGGTCCTGTTCTTTTCGATGCGCCGCGGCGGCCGGTCTCTGGGGCAGATGGCACGGGACGAACTGGGCGTGATCGGCGGAACCGCGGCGCTGATCGCCACCCTGGTCATCATGATCATCATCGTGGCCATCCTGGCGCTCGTCGTCGTCAACGCCCTTGGCGAAAGTCCTTGGGGCGTCTTCTCCGTCTCCATGACCATTCCGATTGCCCTGCTCATGGGCGTTTACCTGCGCTACCTGCGCCCCGGCCGCGTCACCGAGGTGTCCATTATCGGCTTCGTGCTGCTCATGCTGGCCATCATTGGCGGCGGCTGGGTGGCTGACACCGCGTGGGGTGCCGCCGCATTCACGCTCCCGCGCGAAACCATCGCCTGGGGCATCATTGTCTACGGCTTTATCGCCGCGGTGCTCCCGGTCTGGCTGCTGCTGGCCCCGCGCGACTACCTGTCCACGTTCATGAAGGTCGGCACCATCGTGATGCTCGCCGTCGCCATCATCGTGGTGCGGCCGGAAATCACCGTACCGGCCTTCAGCGAGTTCGCGGGCCGGGACGACGGACCGGTGTTCCCGGGCTCGCTGTTCCCGTTCCTTTTCGTCACCATCGCGTGCGGTGCGCTGTCAGGATTCCATGCCCTGATCTCCTCCGGTACCACGCCGAAGCTGGTGGAGAAGGAACGCCAGACCCGCTTCATCGGCTACGGCGGCATGCTCATGGAGTCATTCGTGGCGATCATGGCCTTGGTGGCCGCGATCTCGATCGACCGCGGCATCTACTTCGCCATGAACTCCTCGGGCGCGGCCACCGGCGGAACCGTCGAGGGGGCGGTGGCCTTCGTCAACAGCCTAGGCCTGACCGGAGTCAACCTGACACCGGACATGCTCACGCAGACGGCGGCCGACGTCGGCGAGGAAAGCATCGTCTCGCGCACCGGCGGTGCGCCCACCCTCGCCGTTGGGCTGGCCGGCATCATGAACCAGTGGTTCGGCGGCGCCGGCATGATGGCGTTCTGGTACCACTTCGCCATCATGTTCGAGGCACTGTTCATCCTCACCGCTGTTGACGCCGGCACCCGCGTGGCCCGCTTCATGCTGCAGGACAGCATCGGCAACTTCGTGCCCAAGTTCAAGGACATGTCCTGGCGTCCCGGCGCCTGGTTCAGTACGGCTGTGATGGTGGCCGGCTGGGGAGCGATCCTGATCATGGGCGTGACCGATCCGCTGGGCGGCATTAATACGCTGTTCCCCCTCTTCGGCATCGCCAACCAGCTGCTGGCGGCCATTGCCCTGGCCGTCTGCCTGGCCATCGTGGCCAAGAAGGGCGCGTTCAAGTACATCTGGATCGTCGGGCTTCCGCTGGCGTTCGCCGCCGTCGTGACCGTTACGGCCTCGATGTACAAGATCTTCTCGACGGTCCCGGCCGTCGGATACTGGGCCCAGCACAGTGCCTTCCGCCAGGCGCTCGCTGACGGGGAGACCAGCTTTGGCACGGCCCGCAGCGTGGAGGCGATGGAAGCGGTGGTCCGCAACACCTTCGTCCAGGGCACACTGTCCATCATCTTCGTGACGCTGTCCATCATCGTGATCATCGCCGCGCTCGTCGTTACGTGGAAGGCCTACAGGGCCGGCGGCGGCGAGGACACTGAGGATGATGCCGTGCCGTCCCGGATGTTCGCTCCGGCCGGATTCGCGGCCACTCCGGCGGAGAAGTCGATCCAGGCGCAGTGGGATGCGCTGGCGGACGACCGGAAGCCAGTGCGCACCGGGCACTGAGCAGTCCGGAGCCGATCCAGGAAAGGAAAGCCATGAGCACCATCGAAGCCATCCGCAAGGGCTGGAAGGGGTTCGCCTGGTACGTCAAGGGCGTCATGGGCGAAAACGCCTACCAGCAGTATGTGGACCACCACAACCGGACGCGCACGTCGGAGCCGTTGATGACCGAGCGGGAGTTCTGGCGGGACAGGACGGACCGCCAGGAGCGGAACCCGCAGGGCCGCTGCTGCTAGAACGCCGCACAGCGCCGGGGCGGATCGGTCTGCAGGGGCGCCCGTTGCCGGACAAAACGTCCGGCGGCGGGCGCCCTTGCTTTCCCCTTGAAGTGTCGGTGCAGCGTGAGACGATGGGGGAATGAGTGAACAGCAGCCAACTGAGCACGACGTCGATCCCGCAGTGCAGAACACTAAAACCAAGGAACCTGCCGTCGCAGGCCAGCTCACCGCCGGACTGGCAGCCGGAGAACACGGGGTGGGCGGACTGACGGTGTCTGCCGAACCGGCCGGCCCGGACGCACACTCCAAGGGACGCTCGGTCCGGCTGAACGAACTGGTGGATGAACCCGCCAAGGTCATGCGCATCGGGACGATGATCAGGCAGCTGCTGGAAGAGGTCCGCAACGCGCCCCTCGACGACGCCGCACGCAGCAGGCTGGCGGAAATCCATGAGCGTTCCATCAAGGAGCTTGAGGACGGCCTGGCGCCGGAACTGGTCCAGGAGCTGCATCGGATCAACCTGCCGTTCACGGATGATTCGGTGCCCTCGGACGCCGAGCTGCGGGTGGCGCAGGCACAGCTGGTCGGCTGGCTGGAGGGCCTGTTCCACGGCATCCAGACGGCTCTTGCCGCCCAGCAGATGGCCAACCAGAACCTGGCGGCGAAACTGCAGCTTCGCCAGCTCCCTCCGGGCACGCAGATCGCCCCGGGCGTCATCGTTGGCGAGGACGGCGAGCCCCGGCGAGCGCCCGGTGCCGGCGATGAGGCCAGCCTGGGCAAGGATGAAGAGCACCACGGTCCGGGACAGTACCTGTAGTCCGGCGGCATCCCGAACAATCCCAGGAATACGACCATGGCTTTTTTCGCAGCGGCCCGCCAGGCCCGCAAGGACGACGCCGAGCTGGGCAAAGGCGTCTGGCGCCGCGCCCACGACCGGTTCCGGCGGGGGCTGGACCGCTGCCACCAGATCCTCGAAGGGGTTACCGACGACGAGCTGTACGCGCAGCTGGTGCCCATCGCCGACGACCTCGCGGCCCTGCTTCCGCAGGTCCGCGCCCTCTGCGCCGAGGCGCAGGTTAAGGCGCCCAGTGCCGGCCTCGACATTCCCGGCAGCATGACTCCGGTCCACCGTGCCCTCTCCCGTGCCGGCAATGCCCTGGCAACGACGGCGGAGGCAGTCGCTATGGCCCGGCACGCGGCGGAGCGGAGCACCGCTTTCGGCGAGGGGAACGACGTCGGACGGCTGGCTGACAGCGTCCGGCGCCGCGCGCTGGTGGTCGCCGAATGCCTGTCGGATGCAGCAGACGCTGCGCGGGCTGCCGGCAGCGGCCCGGCGGCCTAGGGCGTATTGCTCCCTTGCCGTTTATCCGGCCGACTACGTTGCATCGCGGGAACTAACGGCCAAGTGAGCTTAACAGTCACCGTTCCGGGCCGAAATATCCTTTAGACCTGGCCCATGACGCTGTACAGTCGGGGACCAACGGCGGCAACGGTGCCGCTTGGATTTGGGGGAATCATGAACCGCTACGGTCTCTCCGCCCTGGCGGCGGCAGCGGTCCTGCTGGCCGGCTGTTCAGGCGCGGGCACGAACACAGGTCCCAGTGAGGCGCCGCCGCCCGCCGCTGATTCCCCTGCGCGGGAGGCGCCGCTTCGCACCTACACCTCGGAGCAGGTCGCGCAGGCGCTCGGAGGCCTGACCGGTTCCGGCGGTACGCGGCCCGTGCAGGTAATCACTGACAAAGACGTGGCAGCCCAGGGGGCCACCGAAGCCCAGGCCTTGCAGCGGCTGGAGACGACTCCGAGCATCTGCGCCCGGTACCTGAATTTTTCTCCCGTGAGCTACCCCGGCTACACCATGGGCATGGCGTTCCTGGCCTCGGAGCAGCAGCAGTCGTCGGTGGGAGCGGTCGTTGATGCCGGTGGGGGCCACCCTGGCCGGATGGCCGACAACAGGGCCGCACTGAACGAGTGCCGGGCTTTCACGCTGTCACTCCTGGGCCAGGATGTCCCGATGTCGCTGGTGGAGGTCCCAGTCCCGATGGAGGCCGAGGGCATTCTCGGCGTCAGGGCCAGCGGGTCTCTTCAAGGTAGGGAGATCAGCATGCTCAACGTCTCCGGGTACCGGGGAAGCGTCATGGTCAGCGGCACCGCAGTCCTGGCGGATTCTTCCGGCCAGGCCGCGGCAGTGGATGAGCTGACCGGATATGCGGAGAATCTTTTCGCAGCGCTGGAGGGCCCGCCTCCGGAAGAGGAATCACCGGGTGCCGGACCGAAGGCCTGAGGCAGCGAGCGCGGCCGTGGGCCGGCGTGGCACGCAGCCCTCGCCGCTCACCCGTGTGGACGTGGGCTCACCCGTGCGGACGGGACGGATGTGAAAGGCCCTCCGACTCTCACCATTGGGGGGTCGTGAGAGGCGGAGGGCGCTTCAGAAAGTATGGCATACCAGAAGACGCTCATGGGGCCGGATTGATACATCACGCATAACGATCCGGTTGCAACACATCTCAACAGTCCCGGCACAGGCGTGTTCCGTGCTGCTTAAACGGCGAAGCCGCCGGATCGCTGTGATCGCGGCGGCCTGACCGATGACTGTTCTCCCCCAAGAACGGCCTGGATGGTGGCAGGAGGCGTTCCCCCCAAAACGCTTCCTGCCGGGTTCGCCGTTCGGGTCCCCCAACCCGGACCGTCGAACCTTCTGATGAAAGGTTGTCATGGGCGCACCGGCCCCGCCAAGAGCCTTCACTACTCGTTTTTATGGTTGGACATGCACAAGTAGCCAATTTGTTATTTAACCAGTCAGGCCGAGCTCCGTTCAGCGGCCGAGCCGCTCGTCGAGGGTGTGCCAGAAGCTGCGCATCATCACCTCGAAGGCCGCCGTGGACGCATCGGTGTCGTCATTGATCAGAAGGTCGTAGGACAGCCCGTAGAAGGTTGCGCAGAGCAGCCGAGCGTTGGCGGCCGCATCCTCCGGACTCATGCCCTGTGTGGTCAGCCAGGTGCGGGTGTGCTCCAGCCAGTGGGAGAAGTTCTGCTGCGCGGTGCCGATCGGGTTGGCAGAGACCAGGGCCTGCATGGCTGCCTCCAGGCCGAGCCGGCGCAGCTGACGGCTGCGTTCGTGTACCACCCAGCGCCAGCCTTCATTGAGCCAGGCTTCGTACTGGTCCCGGGACCAGGCCTCGATGTCTTCGCGCTTGAGCTCGTCGGCGCGGGTTCCGACGGTGGAGACAATCTCGTGGATCAGCTGCTCGCGGGTGCCGAAGTGGTACACGAGCACATAGGCACTGATGCCCAGGGCGTCCGCCGCGGTCCGGAACGTCAGGGCGGACAGCGGCTTGTCCTGCAGGTAGTCGATGATCTGGGCCAGCAGTTCGCCCTTGCGCTGCGGGTTCTTCGGTCTGGCCATGGCTTGACGTTAGCCCACCGCATGGCGTGGACGGCACGTGTGTGAAGCAGTGTTAATCACCGGTCATGTTCGGTACGCGCGGCCGGAGGGGTAGACGGCCTGGGCAAGAACCACTGAAAATGGAGCCTCCTACCAGAATCGAACTGGTGACCTTCTCATTACGAGTGCTGAGTTCACGAGTTTTCCCGGGGGCTCACCAATGAGCCCGAATCAGCGTCATTTCGGGGATTTTCAGGCCTGGTGTGTTCACTGCAGATCACGGAAGTTCATTTGCAAAGCGTGCCGTTTACGTGCCGGGCTCAAAAGCGACACCTGTCGTTCAGCTTCGCGCATAGAAGTTGGCATGGAACAAGTTCACAACTATGAGCCCGCGATGTGGCTCACCCGCAAGCAGACGGCGGCCCACATGGGCGTGAGCACAGGAACCTTGGCCAACTGGGCCAGCATGGACATCGGGCCGACTTACGCCAAGGTCGGAGCACGACGGGTCATGTACCGGATGGCTGACGTCGATGCATGGATGGCCGCACGGCTGCAGAAGAGGGCCGCGTAATGGGGCGCCCGCAAACACCCGCCTGGCAGCCACAGAACATCACCTCGAAGCAGGATGCGGAAGGCCGCTAGGAGGCACGCACCCGGTTCCGTGATTCTGTCGGGCGCATCCATTTCGTACGGCGTTCCGGCCGGACGAAGGGGGCCGCGGAGCAGGCGGTCCGGCGGGCTATTGCGGAAAAGCGAGAGAGCCACGAGCAAGCCTCAGTAACAGGAGTGCTGACCGTAGCTGACCTGGCACTGGCATGGCTGGAATCGCGGAAGCCTGCACCGGTCAAGGTCGATCCTGAGACCCAGGAAGGGGGAACCGTGACGGACGGGCTGAGCATGCAAACCTGGCTGAAGTACGAACGGAACATCAAAGACCAGCTGCTGCCGAAACTCGGCGGAGAAACGGTCACCAGACTCGGTACACCGCAATGCGAACGGGCAATTCACAGCCTCTACGACAAGGAAGCAGGAACCGGCTACCGAACAGCGGCCATGGCCAAACAGGTACTGCAGCAGGTCATGGACTATGCAGTGCGCCAAGGACACCGGGTGGACAACCCTGTCCGGAGTGTATCCCGTATCCCGAAACCCCGCCGGAAGCCTCAGGTCATGACCCCGGCCGTAACCCGAGCCGTTTACGACGCTGCACAAGCACGACAGCCCGAACCGGGCGTGGGCGGGCCCAAGCCAACGAGCCGCCTGGCGGACACCGTGCTGCTGCTGGCCGCTACCGGCTTGCGCCTCGGAGAAGCGCTTGCCGTCCGCTGGGAAGACATCGATCTGGCGGCCTCGCCGCCCACTGTCACAGTCACCGGGACTCTCGTAGAGCAGACCGGGCTGTTCTTCCGGCAAGGCTATCCAAAAACTGCGGATAGCCGGCGCACGGTCCGTTTGCCGGATTGGGCCACGGGCATGATGCTGCGGCGCAGGGCAAATGCGGCGGCATCGGGTACCGGGGCCGTGTTTGCGACCAGGAATGGCACCTTCGTCAGACCATCGAATTTCCGGGATGATCTTCGCAAGGCGTTGAAGGCGGCCGGAATCACGGAAAGAATCACCCCGCACACATTCAGGCGTACTGTGGCCACTCAATTGGCCGCATCTGCTGGCGACCAGGCAGCTGCTGCACAGCTGGGCCACGCGTCCCCCGAAGTGACGCGGGTGCATTACATCAGCCGTCCTGATCTCGTGCCGGATTACACCGAAGCGTTGGCTGATCTCGCCCCTGCAGCTGTAGAGCGTGAATCAGCATGAGTATGTCGAGCGTACGTTACGCCCGTGATGCTCGACGAAGGCACCAGTCATAGAAGAGGGCCCGTCCTGCGATACCCGTTGTAGGACGGGCCTTTCGGTGCCCAGAGCACACTCAATCCTCTCCTGCGAGGTCTGCTTTCACCCGAACAGATCGATGATCCGGCAGCAGCGAGCAGGCCAACCTCTACCGGATCGACACTGGGCCACTTCTGTATTACGACTCGGCGCCGCGTCAATCCGGGCGGCGGAGCGTCGAGTCCTTGGCCCACCGTTCAGGCTCATACCCGAGCGGGCCGTCGTGACGGAAACGGGCTCCGCAGGTCCCGCACTCCCAGACCGCGTGAATGATCTCCGGGTCGTCTTCACCCGGGTCGTAGATTTCGGCCACCGTCATCTGCTGTGGCGGGTGACCGGTAAGGCACACCAAGGGTGCCGGCTCAGCGGTGTTCATGGCCCGAGGGTAGTTGCGTCCGCTAGAGTCCGGTGCCGGCTACCACATGCCTTCGAAACTGTCTCTGGCCGCCTCCAGCACCTTGGTTGCGTCACCTAAGTGGTTGACGGGCCGCCGGCAGTCTGCGAACCAGCCGGACGGTGAAGTCATCCACAGCGTCACATCTTTGGCGGGCCATCCGTTCTCTCTGGCCAAAGCGAGCAGCGGATTGATGATCGGGTGGATGCTGTGAGTTTCCCGATCGAACTGGAAACCGGGGTACAGCAGGGATCCATCCATCCACGGCCGGATGACCTCCTGGTCGTTGTCGAGCGAGAGCTCCGCATCCCATCCGAGCACCTCGCGGACCTGACCGGCGGTGAGCAGACCGAACTCTGCCGCAATCCGGCGCCAGGCGCGTTCGGCGTTGCGGATGGTCTGGCGCATCTGCGGGCTCACGGCGTTAGGTTCGGTCGTGCTCATGGTTCCAGTGTGAACCTGTTGCCCTTGGGCCAAAATATCTGGCCTATGACGTCGTCCATGCCAGGAGTGTGGTCCCTCTGTCTGGTCTCTCAGTCAGCGCCATTGAAACCGTTTAGGGCTCCTCGCCGAGCAGGCCAGCCTGCGCTTCGAGGTGGTCGATGAATTCGTATGGGATCTGCTGGCTGTACACCGCGGGCGCGTCCAGAGCAGGTGCATAGATGACGGGGCGGCCGATGAGGCTGGAGCCGTGTCGTTCGAAGGCCACGATGGAGTGCTCGCCGAAGGCCTGAAGCAAGGCAGGCGTTCCAGCGAAGTAGACCTTCCCGTCGGGGCTTTCCGTCAGACGCAGCGAACCAAAACCGATCGTCTGTCCAGCTAGCATGAGCTGCTTCAATTCATCATGATTCATTCAAAAGATCCCATCCCGCAGTTGAAGTTAATCCTGCCAGTATTGGCAGTGTCGTCGCCCGCTGCCGGGAGTCGGTGCCGGGTGGTTGACTGGCTCCATGGAACCCTTTGAGATCCCACCGGCTGTCGTCGAGACGGTAGCATGCGGCGGAGTCGTCCAGCTTCACCAGGGTGGGGCCTTCTGCGCCACCGTGGACGCTGACCGGTTGCGGAACTTCCTGGCCGAGGCCCTGCCGGCGAACCTGCAGTGGTTCCGCGAGGGGGACGCTGACGCCGCTGTCCTGCCCGTACTCAACCTGGCCGCCGAGGCAACTGACCCGGACATGGTGCTCGAGCAGGTGCTCACGGCGCTGCGCGAATACGCCGAGGATTGGGTGGACCACCTGCGCCAGGCGCCCAACCATGCCGACAACTGGCCGCGGGTCCAGCTCATTCAGCTCTGCGATGATACGCAGCTGTCGAACTGGCTGAACACTCCGGCCGTCTCGGTCCCGCGAGGCAGTGAAGCGCACTGAAGGCGGTCCGGTTCCGGTGCATTCGGTGAACCTCCCGTTCCGGACAGAATGGCGTCAGAATCTTTATATGGCCATGATTTCCGTGGCGGGAGCCCGCGCGAACCTCTCACGAATTGTGGAACGTGCCGAGTCCACCCATGAGCGGTTTGAGATCACCCGCAACGGCGAACGCGCAGCGGTGCTTCTCGGCGCCGACGATTACGACGCCCTGATGGAGACTATTGCGGTCCTTTCCGACGCCGAGGTCGTCCGGGAGCTTACTGAGGCGGTCCGGGAACTCGACTCCGGGCGCGGTCACAGCGAAGAAGACGTCCGGGCTGCCGTGAAGGCCGCCGGGCGCCTGTGAGCCGCTATGCCGTTCGGTTTTCGTCAGCCGCGCGCCGGGCTCTGGCGGAAACCCTGCCTGAGGCTGTGGCAGCGGCGGCATACGAGTTGATCACGGGAGCTCTGAGCGAGAACCGCCAACAGGCTGGGAAAGCAGCTGTCCGAGCCACTGTACCGCTGTACTGTGCACGGCGTGAATCGTACCGGGTCCTTTACCGGATCGTCGAGGCGGAGCAGAGGCTGGACATCGTCTCCATTACCCATTGAAGGGATTCCTACCGGCCGTAACCGGCGGTACTTGCCGGCCCTGAGCACCGGCAGGTTGGTCCATTCGGTGGTGTAGCTCGGCGACTGGTATTTGCGGGACATGGTCCAGTCGGGGCTTCCATCATGCCGGCCCGGCCCAGCCCGATGCTGGTGGCACCGTACTTGTTCTTAATCGCGCCCATGATTTCGCCGATGTTCCGCCGCTCATGGACGGAGGCGAACGTATCGAACGCCGGCTGGGCGTCGGCGGGGGAGAGGCCGGTGAGCATGACCCCGGCCCGGGCGTACGGGACACCGTCGATGAGCTCGGGTTCCAGGGCGGCGATGGCGGACTTGGACAGCAACACCGGGTCGGCGGTCGGGGCCCGCTGACGCCCCGACTGAGGCTCCGCAGGCAAGTCCAGGCAGCACGAGGCCCGCACAGCTCCTTGGGGCCTGTCCGGGCCTTCCTGGTGCCGGTGAGATCAGCTGTGGTACTCGTATGCCGGAAGGGTTCCGGCGACGATGTTCCACCGGTACATGAAGGCAGCCATCGCATCGCGGTTGACCGGCTGCAGGGGACGGTAAGAGCTGTCTTCCAGCCACCCGTCGGCGATGTTCCACTGGTCCATCCAGGCGATGGCCGTGCGGTAGGGGTGGTCAGGAGCTACGTCTGCGAAGCTGAAGACCGCGGGGTCTATGGGCTGCTCGCCGGCCAGCCGGTACAGGAAGGCGGCCGTCGCATCCCGGGCCACGGGCTGATCCGGCCGGAAGGTGCTGGTGCCGTCCTCCTCCTGCCACCCGGTGGAGATGCCCTCGGCGGCCAGCCAGGCGATCTGCCGGTAGAAGGCGTGGTCGGCGGCCACGTCGGTAAAGGGCGAGACTTCCGGGGGTGTGAAGTCCGGCTGCCCGGCGAGCCGGTACAGGAAGGCGGCCATGGCGTCACGGGCCACCGGCAGGTCCGGCCGGTAGGTGTTGTCCTCGGCCCAGCCGGTGACAATCCCATGGTCGAACGCCCAGGTGATGTCGGCGGCGAACTGGTTCCCGGTTTTGACGTCGGTGAAGTCGTGCAGGTTGGGTGCACACCAGATGATATCGCCGTCGAAGGTCCAGCAAATCTCATTCTCCACCGGGGACATTGGTGCAGTGCGGGCCTGGGCCGGTCCGGCAGCGAGCAGTCCGCCGGCCAGGACAGCAGCAGTGAGCAGGGTGGTTCCGGATACTCCGGCAGTGCGTTTGTACTTCATGGTCACGTCCCCAAAGTGTCGTCGTCAGGTACCGCGGCTGCGGCGTGCTGCCAGCGTAACCGCCGGCACTGACCGGCCTGAGCCCGGGCATGACAAAGGTGACGACAAAAGGCCCTGCCAAGCTGCATGAATGTCATGAGCTGCGGACGGGCCCCAGGGGGCGGTCATGCCCTCCTGGCAGGGTGACGGCCTGATCGCTGTCGCGGTGCATGATGGCCGCCAGGCCTGCCGGGGACGGTGCCTGCCCGAAGACCGGCATCCTCTGCGGTACGTTCCGAATAGCACGAACCGGCGCAGTGGCGGAGGCATGGGGTCAAATCCTGTGATACCCGACCATTTCGGCCGGCGAATGCTGCCGACCACCGGGACGACCCGGCGGGAGGGTTCCGCCGACCGCCGGTTGGCCGGTTTTTTCGGGTATAACCGCAGGTCAGGGGCATGTTGGCGGTGGTGTGGCCGACCTGTCCGACTGTGGCGACCGGGGAACAACGCCCTTATAGAGAGAGTGGATATATATGTCCTTTACTCCTGAGAAGACATATATAGGGCCCTTATGTGTATGTATGTATTTAAGGTAGGTCAGGTAGGACAAGGTATAGGTATAGGCCCTGCTTCCCAGTAAGGGCGCGGATTTTTCTGTCCGACCGCCGGTTGGCAAAACCCCCGAATCCGGTCGCCGGGGTCGGCGGGCCCGGTTCCGGCCGGTCGCCCGGCCGTTTCAGCCCCTACCCTGGATCTGCGGCCCGTCCGCTTCCGGTGATGACGGTTCCGGTGCCTGCTGCCGCACACATACCGGGCATGAGCATCTCACCCCAGCCCCGCCAGCCGAAGGGCACCGCCGACGGCGGACAGTTCGCCGTCGCATCCCACGCCGAACCGGCCGTCGCTCTGGCCGCCCATGCCCCTGCCCCAGTCCGGTTCATTGCCGTGGCCTACGGCGAGTCTGAGGAACTGGCGGGAGCTGGCCGACGGGCAGGTCATAATCCGCCGGCTAACTGCACGGGTGCCGTCTGCGCATGACAGGGTGTGAAGGCAGCACTACCGATGGAGGTCCCGGCTTGTTCAATCTCGATTCCGCGGCACCGGGCACCCCCGGCACCCTGGTCATCTCCGCCAGCGACGTCGTGGCGGCCACCGCCTGCGAGTACGGGCTGCTGCGCGCCCTGGACGCCAGGCTGGGCCGGGCGCCGAAGCTGGAGAGCGAAGATGGCATGCTGGCCATGACCGCCGAGCTGGGTGAGGCCCACGAGCGGCGGGTGCTGCGCCAGTTCCGGGACCGGTTCGGCGACGGTGTCCTCGAGTTCCCCTCGAAGCTGGACTACAGCGATCCGGAGGCCCTGCGCCAGGCCCACGCGGACACCATTGCTGCGCTGCGGGACGGCTACGACGTTGTCTTCCAGGCTGCGTTCTTTGACGGAGCCTTCACCGGCCGCGCCGACTTCCTCGTGCGCCAGGCGGACGGCTCCTACGCGGTCTATGACACCAAGCTGGCCCGGCACGCCAAGACCTCCGCGCTGCTGCAGCTGGCCGCCTACGCGGAACAGCTGGAAGCCGAAGGGATCCCGGTCCACCCGCGGGCGCACCTGATCCTGGGCGACGGTACGGTCAGCTCCCACAGCGTCGCCGGCATCCTGCCCGTCTACCGGCAGCACCGCGACCTGCTGCTGAACCGTCTGGAAGCCCACCGGACGGGGTTTGCTCCGGCAGCCTGGATGGATGCACAGTGGGGCAGGTGCTTCTCCTGCCCGGACTGCGAGGAAGCGATGGCTCAGGCCGATGACCTGATGCTGGTGCACCGGATGACCCGCACCCGCCGGGCCCAGCTGCACGCCGAGGGCATCACCACCCTGGCCGAGCTGGCGGCCCTGGACCCCGAAGAGGCCGCCTCCGATCCGGTGCTGGCCCGGCTGCGGGAACAGGCCGCCATGCAGGCCGGCATTGACCCCGGCGACGGCAGCATCGGCGGCGTGGACTACCGGGTGCTGCAGGAGCACACCCTGGCCGGACTGCCGGCGCCCAGTGACGGGGACATCTTCTTCGACTTCGAGGGCCACCCGCTCTGGCGCGATCCGGCCGACGGGTCCTGGGGGCTGGAGTACCTGTTCGGCATGGTTGAGACCGACCCCGACGACGGGCCACAGTTCTCTTCCTTTGTCGCCCACGACCGGGCCCAGGAGCGCACCGCCCTGAGCGGGTTCCTGGAGTACGTGGCCAAGCGCCGCCAGGACTACCCGGACATGCACGTCTACCACTACGCCGCCTACGAGAAGTCCGCGCTGCGCCGGCTGGTCCAGCGCCACGGCGTCATGGAGGACGTGCTCGACTCCATTCTGCGCGACGGGGTGCTGGTGGACCTCTACCAGGCGGTCGGGGACAGCCTGCGCATCTCCGCGCCGTCGTACAGCATCAAGAAGCTCGAACCGCTCTACATGGGTGATGAGCACCGGGACGGGGTCGACAACGCCGCAGACTCCGTCACCGAGTATGACAAGTACGCCCAGCGAACTGTCGAGGGGAGGCACGAGGAGGCTGCCGAAATCCTGCAGGGCATCCTGGACTACAACGAGTACGATTGCGTCTCCACCCTGCGCCTGCGCGACTGGCTGCTGGGCCTGGCGGACAGGTTCCCGGAGCGGGCACGTACCGCCGCCGCCACCAGCAAACCGCCCAAGCAGACCGTCGACGCGGTCCCGGCGCCGCTGCGTGCCCGGCTGGAGGCCGCCCGCGCCGCCGGCACCCTCACCGGGGATGAGAAGGCCCTGGCCATGGTGGCCGCCGCCGTGGACTTTTACGCCCGGGAAGCCAAGAGCGGCTGGTGGGAACACTACGACCGGCTCACCTCGCCGGTGGAGACCTGGGAGAACGCCCGGGGCACCTTCGTCGCCGAGACGGCCCGGATCCTGCACCCCTGGTCGATGGCCTCCGGCGGCACCGGCATGGAACGCATCCTGGAGCTGACCGGCCGGCTCGCTCCCGGCTCCGGTCTGAAGGAAAACGACACGTGGCTGGAGCTGTACGAGGCGCCGTTCCCGCACTGGGCCGAACCCGGCGCCCGCGACTCGCGGGTCTACAGCCGCCGCAAGACCAAAATCATGACGCTGGAGGAGACCCCGGACGGAATCCACACCCTGATCGTCAGCCAAACCGCACCGGACAGCACGGGCTGCTTCGAGCAGCTGCCGATGGCCCTGGTCGAAGAGTTCCGGGACATGGGCAAGTACCTGGCACCGGCCGTTCAGCGCCTCGCCGAGAAGGTCTCCGGAGCCCTCCCGGAGCTGCCGAAGCATGCGGACCTGGACCTGCCGCGCCGGGTGCCGCCGCGCCTGGCCACCCTGCCGGAACTGCCTGCCGTCACCGGCGGAGACTTCGCCGCCGCCATCACGGCCGCGGTCCGGGACCTGGATGACTCCTACCTGGCCGTGCAGGGTCCGCCCGGGACCGGCAAGACCTACACCGGCTCGCGCGTGATTGCCCGGCTGGTCCTCGAGCACGGCTGGAAGGTCGGGGTGGTCGCCCAGTCGCACGCGGCCGTGGAAAACATGCTGGACGCCGTCCTGCAGGCCGGCGTGCCCGCATCCCGGGTCGCCAAGGAACCCAAGGACAGCGGCGACGTGCGCCCGTGGACGGAGCTCAAAAGCACCGGCTACCGGCGATTCCTGGCCTCCTCCGGCGGGGCGGTGGTTGGCGGGACCGCCTGGAAGTTTGTCAGCGACAAGAAGTTCGATGAGCAGGAGCTGGACCTGCTGGTGGTGGACGAGGCCGGCCAGTTCTCCCTGGCCCACACCCTGGCCGCCTGCCGGGCAACCAGGCGTCTGCTGCTGCTCGGGGATCCGCAGCAGCTGCCGCAGGTCACCCAGGGCACCCATCCGGAACCGGTCGACCAATCGGCGCTGGGCTGGCTGGCCGACGGTCACTTCACCCTGCCCGCCGAGCTGGGCTACTTCCTGGACACCTCATGGCGCATGCACGACCAATTGTGTCGGGCCGTCTCCGCCCTGTCGTATGAGGGCCGGCTGCATTCGGCCCCGGCCGCCGACGAACGCGTTCTCTATGAGGTTGAGCCCGGCGTCGAGTGCGTGCCGGTCGAGCACACCGGCAACACCGTGGCCTCCCCGGAGGAAGCCGAGGCGGTGGTGAAGCAGGTGCGCACCCACCTGGGCCTGCACTGGCATGAACCGGACCTCAACGGGGGAGCGGACCGCAGCCGCGAACTCGGACCGCAGGACATCCTGGTGGTCGCCCCGTACAACGCCCAGGTCGAGCTGATCGCCCGGCACCTGGAGGACGCCGGCCTGGCCGGGGTCCGCGTCGGCACCGTGGATAACTTCCAGGGCCGGGAGGCGCCGGTGGTGATCGTCTCCATGACCGTCTCCTCCCCGGAGGACGCGCCCCGCGGCATGGACTTCGTGCTGCAAAGGAACCGGGTCAACGTCTCGGTCTCCCGCGCCCAGTACAAGGCCGTCATCATCCGCTCACCCGAACTGACCCGCTACACCCCGAACCGGCCCGAGCAGCTGGAGGAACTGGGCGCGTTCATCGCCCTGTGCGGCGACTGAGATCAGATTCCGCCGAGCTTGGCCGTCATGTCGGCAATCTGCCGTTCGAGCTCGGGAAAGCTTTTCAGGGCCGTGTTCCAGATGATCCGGTAATTGACCCCGGCGTAGTCGTGCGCCAGGAAATTTCGGGTGCTGCGAATGTAGCGCCAGGGGACCTGGGCGTTGTCTTCCCGGAACGACTCGGGCAGCCTGTCCGCGGCCGTGGAGAGATTGATGATGATGGCGGTCATGGCGAGCCGCTGCGTATCGTCCTGCGGGTCAAAGAAGGCAGCCTCTCCCCGGCTGACGATGCGGCGGGCCGACACAAGGAATCCGACCATATCGGCCAGCAGCTTGCGGGAACGCTGGGCGTCCTTCGCCTCGCGGCTCAATTGAGGTTTTGCTGCTGTCCGAGGGGTGAAACCTTCGCCGTCCGGTGGACTTGCGGTGCTCAGAGCGGCACCGCCTCACCGCGGATGCGGTTCATGATCTCACTGTCACCGTGGTCGGTCACCACATCCACCCTGGTGCCCAGGAGCTGGCGCAGCTCGGTCTCCAGACCTGCCAGGTCGAAAATGGTCGCATCGTCCTCAGGGGTGACGAGCAGGTCGACATCGCTGTCCGGAGTGTCGGCTCCGTGCACGCTGGAGCCGAAGACCCGGACATTCCTGACGTGCATGCGTTTCGCCAAATCCAGGACCGCCTGCCTGTTCTCGAAGAGTACGATTGAAGGGCGGCGCCGGGCCGCCCTCAGGATTGTCTGCAGGGTTTCCGGGCGGGGAACCCTGGCCCCTGATTCATAGGCGGAGATATTCGGCTGTGGCACCCCGGCCAGCTGGGCCAGGCGGGACTGGCTCAGGCCGGAGCGACTCCGGGCCTCGCGGATTTGCTCGGCGGCATCCATGCGGCAATCATATCGGTGCGATATAGCAAGAAGAAGCATTGTGCCGGCTGAAGGATCCAGACGCATTGCCTGCAGCCTGAAGGTGTTCCAGGGCCCGGTAGAAGGTCAGGCCGTTTCCGGGGCATTTGTATACTTTGAGCATGCCGATCACGCGCCTCAACCGTGGCCTCCACGCCCATCAGTCCGCCCCCGAGCAGTGCGGGGGCCGTCTGTGAGCGGCGGTCTCGTCGCCCTGCTGGACGACGTCGCAGCCCTGGCCCGCATAGCGGCCGCCTCGGTGGACGACGTCGCTGCCGGGGCCGCCAAGGCGGGGGCCAAGGCCGCCGGCGTGGTGATCGACGACGCCGCCGTCACCCCGCAGTACGTATCCGGGGCGGACCCGTCCCGCGAACTGCCGATGATCAAGCGGATCTTCTGGGGCTCGCTCCGGAACAAGCTGTTGATCATCCTGCCGGCGCTGCTGCTCATCAGCGCCTTCATCCCGGGGGTCATCCCGTTCATCCTCATGCTGGGCGGCACCTACCTCTGCTACGAGGGTGCCGAGAAGGTCTGGCATAAGCTCCGCGGCCACCACGCGGCCGAAAAGGCGCCGGCGGTCGAACAGGGCCCGGAGGCGGAGGCTAAGGTCACCAAGGGCGCCATCACCACCGACTTCATCCTGTCCTGCGAGATCATGGTCATCTCGATGAACGAGGTGGCCGACGCGTCCTTGTGGGTCCGGGCGCTCATCCTGGTCGTCGTGGCGATCGCGATTACGGTGCTCGTCTACGGCGCCGTCGCACTCATTGTCAAGATGGACGACCTCGGCCTGCACCTGACCACCAAGGACTCCGCGGGCTCGCAGCGCTTCGGCGCTCTGCTCGTCAAGGGCATGCCCGCCGTGCTGGCCGCGATCACCCTCGTTGGGACGATCGCCATGCTCTGGGTCGGCGGCCACATCATGCTCCAGGGGGCGTACGATCTGGGCTGGCACGCTCCGTACGACCTGGTCCACGTCCTCGAGACCCCGTTCGCCGGGATCCCGGTGGCCGGCGGCTTCCTGGCCTGGCTCGTGAACACCCTGTGCTCGGCCGTCCTCGGAGCCGCCTGGGGCCTCGTCGTCATGGCCATCTTGCACCCCCTGCTCAAAGTGCTGCCGTTCGGCAAGAAGAAGGGCGGGCACGAAGAGGGCGACGTCCGCGCCGCCGTCGCCGGCTATCGCCCGTCGAAACGCGAGGCCGATCCCGCCTCCTAGCCTGATCGAAGGCACCCCTTAGATGAGGCCGACGCTGCCGCCCTGCTGGGAGGGGTAGCGCTTGCCCAGCAGGGACAGGGCGAACTCCTGGTCCTCGGCCGTGGCGTCAGGGTTGATGCTGTGCCGTGCTGTTACCAGATCGCCGGCCAGCCGGCCGAGCAGCTGCATCTCGAACCGGGCCTTGGAGGTGTCGCCGGAGTCGAGCAGCCCGACCACTTTCGTGACTCCGGTGATGACTCCGCCCAGGCCCACCAGCGCGTAGCCGGCGTCCAGGAAAGCAACCTTCGGGGCGCGGTTCCAGTCACCGCACTGGGCGCGCAGCCAGTCCTCGTCGGACAGTTCCGGGCTGTCGCCGACCCAGGTGCGCCATCCCTCGTCGAGCTGGCGTGCGGGAGCGGTCTGGATGAGCGGCAGCCTGCCGTCGGCACTGGTGACGGTGTCCGCCACGCGCAGCGGTGCCAGGTCTTCGCGGGTGAGGCTGGCGATGTAGCCGGCCTGCAGGAGCTTGCCCAGCAGATGCGGGGTGGTCAGCGCGTACTTGGCCGCCGCGCCGACGGAGAGCACCTCGACGGGTGCGGGGGAGGGGGTGAAGGTGATCTTGGGAAGTGCCATCGGAACGCCTTTCAGAACGGGTTGCTGACTTCCCCTTTATCTTATGCATTTATTGAAAAGCCAAAATGGGTAAATGGTTGACCTGATCGCCGGCCACAGTTGATCGCTCAGGAGGTCAGCTGGTCCAGCTTCTCCCAGAACGCCTGGCGCAAAGTCCGGCGGACCGCCTGCAGGTCGGTGCCGGCTTCCCCGATCCGCTGGGCGCAGTCGCGCAGCAGCACCCGGTCAATCTCCTGCGGCAGCAGCGGCCGGTCCGCCAGCACCTCGTTCAGCTCCCGCTGGGTGGTGCTGCCGTACCAGTTCGCGGCCACGCTCTCCCCGACCTCCTCGGCAGTCTCCAGCAGGGCCTGCTCATGCATCGCACCGCCGGCTCCGTACCCGGAACCGGCCGCCCCGGAACTGTAGACCAGCTGGGACTCCGGCCGCCGCGGCGGGACCGGGCGGGCAGACGGCAGGGGGGAGGCCGGTGGCCCGGGCTTGGGCCGCGGACGCACCTCCGCGCCGGGGGATGCAGGGAAAGCGGTCATTGGGGACGCCGGGGCGGGGAAGGGTGCCGGTTCCCTGGTCACCGACCGGGTGAAGCACTTCTCGATCAGCTCCTCCGGCAGGGTGATGATGCTGTCCACCCGCAGTGCCAGGTGCTCAGCCACCGCCGTGACCCCGAGCCGGTGGGTGGGCTTCTCCACCCCGATCAGCACCACCTTCATGCCCAGGTCCTGGGCCGCCTCCACCGCCTCGGCCAGATCGTCGTCACCGGAGACCAGGAACGCCACCGACGCAGCCCGGTTCCGCGCGATCCCTACCAGGTCCAGGCCCAGCTTCAGGTCCACGCCCTTCTGCTCGCCGCTGTAGGAAATCCGGCCCAGCCGGACTTTGACATCGGGCAGCAGCCCGATCTTTTTATGCTCGTCGGTAAAAAGCGCGTCCCGGGAGGCGTCGTACCAGTGCACGCGCAGCACATCCAGGCCGCAGTAGTCTTTCGCGCAGGCCATGATGCCCTCGATCAGGGCCCGGTAATCCACGGAAAAGGCCGACCGCAGCGACGTTCCGGCCACATGCTGGCCGCCGACGGCCATCAGGAAACCGGCATCCACGAAGACCGCACTTTGTTCCCTCATGCCCCTGATCCTACGGCAGCCAGAACGGCTTTTGCCGGGTCCGTGCACCCGTGGGAGGCCGGGGCGCATAGAAGTATGGCAGGTCCACCGGCAGGCGGCGGACCGGACAAGGAGCAAGGCATGTGAGCGGGCTGATCTATTTCTCCTCGGTCACCAACAACACCCACCGGTTCGTGCAGAAGCTCGGGCTGGAGGCGTTCCGGCTGCCGCTGCGTACCGCCGAGGACGCCGTCATCGCTGACCGGCCCTACGTGCTCGTCGTTCCCACCTACGGGGGCGGCAACGGCCTGGTGGAAAGAAACGAGGACTTCCATTTAGGCCGGCTGCGAATTGGCAGAAATCCCGCTCATCTGGGAAGATTCCTGTCATCTTCGCCCCGGGGCAGCCGGACAAGCTGCCCGCCGGTCCGGTGCCGCTGCAACGGCGCCGGTCCTTTCCGGCTCCAGATGCCTGGACCGGATGCTGAACCTGTAGACCGCAACAGCCCGGCACAGTAGCCGGCAGGAAGGACGCAGTATGAGCATCACAGTCACCCATAAGCCACGGACCGCCACCCGGGTCTGGAACATCTGGGCAGAAGGCTTCACCGCCACCGGCAAGACCTCCACCGCCTGGCAGCTGAACGAAACCCCGGTCCGCGCTGAATCGTTCGACGACGCGGTCCTGATGCTTATCGCCGCCTCCACCAACAAGGCCCTGTTCGACCGGGGGCGGGACGGTGAATGGCGGTACTGGGGCTGCCGGCTCTACGACAATGAGGCGGACGCCCGCGACTCCTTCGGCTGAAGCCGCACCCAAGCACAGGCCCCGGGCTGTCATCGGTCCGGGGCCTTCGTGCGTTCCGGGCGGGTACCGGTGACGGCTGACCGCTAACCCCTCCCAGGAAGACAGCCACGATTATGCTCTACTCCGAAGAAACTATGCGGGCATGGCCTGCCAGGACATTGACGATCTGCTGATCGCCTTCACCGGCGCGGTCATGGCTGCCGCCGCAGATCCGTCCGCCGGTGCGTGCGGCTAGGCGGTTCTCGCTGCGGCGCTGCGCGCACAGGACCTGCTCCGCTGGCCGGAAGACACCCGCGACCTCCATGTCGGCTGAACCGTGGAAGGGCCGGCGGATACCGCGGCGAGGGCCGTGCGCCCGGACTGGATCAAGCCGTTCGGTTCCAATGCCCGGGAAGCGCTCGAGTACGCCGCTGCCTGCCGGACCGTCAACATCCCGAACCGTCTCTACTGGAGGTTCCGCACCCAACCCCAGGGGAACAATGAGGATCTGTTCCGCCGTGGACGTCTCCGGTGACCTGGCGAAGCTGGACCAGATCCAGGTCAAGGGCCACGCACCGAAGATCGGCTACGACCGGGACCGATTCAGGGCCGCTTGGAATGACACCAGCCTGCAGGCCGATGAACAGGCCATGCCTCAGGCCTCGGTGTCGAGTCCGGCATAGTCGAGGGCGTTGGTCGGGTGGGCCGGGGTCGCCATTCGATCCGCAGTCTCTCCGGCAGCTTCGCGTCCCCGCCACGGCCGACGGCGGCACCGAGCGGCGCAGCCGCAGCACATTGAACCGGCATTATGGTTTGACGCCGGACAGGATCAGCCGTCTTTCCGGGGCGCAGCCCCTTGCCTTACGGAACGGGCAACGCACCGGACACCAGGACGCCAAACGGTACGGCCCGCCCTCCGGGCGCGCAGCGCCCTTATCGAATCCCGGAACGCAAGACAAGACGCCCAACAGGACGGACCACGGTCCCGGGGCGAAGCCCCCTTGCAGCCAGCACCGCGGAGGCCAAAACGAAAACGAAGCGGACCACGGAACCGGGGCGAAGCCCCTGGACAACAAGTCGACGAACTGGACGGATCGCAGGGCCGCGCAGCGGACCACGACGGCACGAACGGACCGTGAAGGTCAGAACAGGAGCAGCGGAGCAGGCGGTGACGGCGGGAGCGCAGCGACCAAGTCAACCCTGCGCAGCGGGCACCGCACCCGCGGGCAGGGCGCGCAGCGCCCAGCCCAGCGGAACGCCCGCGCAGCGGGGAACGAAACGAAAACGGCGGGGACGCGCAGCGGCAACGCCAGGAACACGGACCGGAACACGGAACGCGCAGCGGAACGGGGCCGGCGCAACGGACACCAGGACGGACACCGGATCGTTCGCGTAACGGGTGAGGGCCGCCAGGCCCGAACCTTCTTAATATGCCCGACAGACCAGCGGCTCAAACATTTTTCTCAGACCGGACCGGCATTGCGGCGATCGCCGGGCCCGGCGCTATCGCGCCCGCACCGACCCGCCGGGGCGGGCCGGGCAGGAAGGGCTGGATGAAGGTGTGAGGGTCAGCGGTAGTAGCGGTCGGTGTCTGCCACGCGGCGCTGTTCGGTCTGGACGCTGTCGGGCATGACGCCGTCCTCGTCGGCGGAGCCGGGCAGTTCGTGGGTTTCGCAGGGGCGGGTTCCGGCGAAGCCGTGGTTGCGGCAGTAGGGGTCGGAGGATCCGTAGTCGCCGCAGCTGCAGCAGTAGCAGTTGGTGCGTTCGACCAGTTTCCAGTCGGAGGCGGTGACGGTGCGCGCCCAGACTACGCCCGGGTCGGTGCGGGTTTCGGTCCAGCGGTAGGTGCCGTCGGTCTGAAGTTCCGGCTTCGTGGTCTTGATGGTCATGGCGGTGCTCCTCGGGATGGCGGTGGTCGCTGCACCTGTCATGTGTGCGGAGGAGGCTGCCGCCCTTCCCAGGCTGTTCAGCAGCGGGCGGGGTCCGGGTGGATGACGGTCAGTTCGACGACGTCGAAGATGGACCGGTTCCTGCCGCGGGACTTCATGGTCCGGTGGGTGCGGGCGGTGTCATCGGCGCGGGTGCGGGTGCGGTAGATGCCGCCGCTGAGGTGGCGGGTTCTGGCGTCCTGGATGCTGACGGCGCCGACGGCGTAGCCGGCGTGGGTGCCGGCCGGCGGAGCGGTGAGGGGGACGCGGTGTCCGGTGCCCGCCGGGTCGCGGTCGAGCAGGGTGACCTGGGCGATGTCATAGAAGTGCTTCGTGTCCCGGCACCGCAGCGTGTCGGCGTACCGGCGGGCATCATCGAGCACCGTGTAGACGCGGGCGCCGTCGTGGCTGTTCAGCGTCGGCAGCCCCGGGGTGCGGCCGGGCTGGGGGCGGACGGCGGTGATGATGGTGTAGCCGGTCGAGTCTTCCATGCAGCCCATGTGTGCGGCGACAGCCGGAGCGCTCGCCGGCCAAGCGTTCAGGCATGGTGTGCTCAGCCGGTGGTTGGTGCTCAGTCGGTGCGCAGGATAGAGGTGATGAAGCCGAACACAGCGACCGCGTAGAGCCAGGCCGCGCAGACCATCATCAGCCGGAAGCGCGGCGGGTTGAAGCTGTCCGGCAGCGCGTACTGCGCGGCGGCAAAGTTCAACGCGAGTCCACCGAGGCACAACAGGAAGACGGTGAACAGACTCATGCACACAGTATGCGCCGTCCAGCCGCGGGCAGGGGTGGGCCGGTAATCACTCTGCCTGGAGGGAGGCGGTACGGCGTGCGGCACCCAGGACGGCGGCGGTGTCTCCGCGGCGCAGCAGCTCCCATCCGGTCGGACTACCTTCACCGCCGGAGCTGCCGGCCAGCCACAGGGCCCAGGTTCACGGATCGTTCGCTCCGGTGGCCAGGATGTCGAGCGCTTCCTTGAGCCCGGCCACGGTTGTCCGGTCATGGAGGAACTGGGCCGTCGGGTAGAAGAGCGGGCCCTCCATGGAGGGGAGACCAAGCAGCCGCCGGTGGTGGACGCAGTCGTCCAGGGCCTGCGCAGTGACGCCCAGCCAGCCGACGAGACCGGGCGTGTCATAGAACGGACCTGCGACCTGAAGCATTCGTTCCTCGGTGTCGCTCACACAGGCCTCCTTGGTGCCTTGATAGAGCCAGCGTAGCCGCGGCCCTTGGCGGAAGCTATGGCGTCTGCCGGTCAAGCCGCTCGGGCAGCTTCACGTCGTACGGATCGAGTTCGGGCCGGGCGCGCAGGTATCGGACCAGGTGCCGGAAGGATTCGCCGGTCCAGGTGGCGTCGGCGGAGATCTCCACGACGATCGGATCCACCGGAATGGCCTGGATGGTCTCGCGGCCAAAGCGGCTGGTGCCGGCCAAGTCGTTCATGGTCCAGGGCCAGTCATGCCCGGCGGGGTGCAGCAGCCGGCCCAGGTCACGGGCGGCCGCAGTCTTGATCGGCAGTGACCGGCCGACCACCTGCAGACGC
The DNA here is from genome assembly GCF_059092905.1 of Arthrobacter sp. B0427-1-12. Classification (NCBI taxonomy): domain Bacteria; kingdom Bacillati; phylum Actinomycetota; class Actinomycetes; order Micrococcales; family Micrococcaceae; genus Arthrobacter; species Arthrobacter sp. B0427-1-12. Next base: position 33,257 of record NZ_JBNHIC010000024.1, read on the forward strand.
CCTTCGACGGGGAGGCGATGACGATCCGGTCGGGCCGTTCCAGGGTGCCGGTAACGGCGGGGCAGACGACATCGACGGTGGACCGGTGTTTGATTTTGAGCCACTGGCGTCTCCCGCCCCGGTATTCCTGGCCGCGTCCCTTGGCCAGAATTCCTTCGACGCCGGCGGTGTGCAGTTCCTCGAACCAGGCGGCGGCCTCCTCCGGGTCGGTGGTGGCGGCGGAAAGGTTCAGCGGCGGTTCCCAGTGTGAGGTGAGTTCCTCAAGCAGTTCACGGCGCTCACCCAGGGGGATGCTGCGGGTGTCATGGCCGGCGACCGCCAGCAGGTCGAAGGCAATGAAGGAGGCCGGTCGGGCGTGCACCTGGCCGGCCAGGTTCCGGGGTGAGGCGCTGATGCGTTGCTGCAGTGCGGGGAAGTCGAGCCGGCCGCCGGACCAGACAACTGCTTCACCGTCGACGGCACAGCCGGGCGGCAGCTGTTCGGCGGCAGCCTGGGCCAGGTCGGGGAAGTTGCCGGTGAGGTCGGTGCCCTGTCGGGAGATGAGGGCGGTCGTGTCGCCGTCGCGCAGGATGACGATCCGGTACCCGTCCCACTTGGGCTCGTACAGGGCACCGCCGTCCAGAGCATCAGCCTCGGGGATGGCGTCGACTTCGCGGGCCAGAGCAACCTCAACCGGCGGGTGCAGGGACGCCGGCATCCGGGTGTCATCCACCTCCACGGGAGGGGTAAGCCTAGACGGTAAGCGGCAGGCGGTGGGCTGGTTCCCGGGCCGGGGTGCTGACGGTGAGGGTGCCGTTCTCGTCGCGGATCAGGTGCGCTACCCCGTACAGGCCGGCGTCGCGCTGCCCCTGGGCGATCATTGACTCGCGGCTGCCGGTGACGGCGGCGGCGAACGGGTTGTCGATGCCGACGCGGCGGTTGCTCCAGCGTCCGTTCTCGCAGTAGGTTTCGACGTCGCCTTTAGCCATGGTGGTGCGGCCCTTCAGGTTGGTGCGGGGTGTCCGGGGTACAGAGTACCGGGCCTGACCGGCGCGCAGTGAAGGGGACGTAATGAGTCTTGGCAACCGCTCACCGTGGCGTCATGCCGGAGAGGGTCTTGGGCTGTACGGTAGAGGCAGTTTTGAGCGGGGAATGGGCGGAAGTATGCGTGACGACGTAACCGGGCGGATCTGGGACACCGAGGTGCAGGCCTTCATTGCCGCCTGCACCCACCGCGGGCTACACAACATTGAACTGAAGGAAAACCCGGTCGACGGGGACGGGTCCCTGCTGCAGGTGGACGCCCTGTACCGGAGCCGCCGCGGCGCGCTGGTGCCGGTGCGTCTTCGGTGGGAGTGGTACGACGGGAGCTGGGCGCCGTTCATCTTCGTGGGCAACCACTCCTGCCCGGTGTTCAAGAACCACCACGACTACTATCCGGTGGCCCGGCAGGCCCGCCTGTGGTGGGAGCGGCGCACCCTGGGAGCCGCCCTGCTGGGGCTGGCCGCCATCTACTTCAAGGCCCACGCCGTCAGGGGCCGTCTGCACGCCGCACGGCTGCGTGAGGTCCGGACCGAGGAGCGGGCCCTGCCCGGCCTCGTGACCGCCGGCGACACGGAACTGCGGATGGCCGAAACCCAGCAGCTGACCCTGGCCACCCTCAACGACCTGGCTTACCTGTACGGCAGCCGGATCAAGCCGGGGAGCGAAGACCCGGCCTAAAGGTTCACGGGCCGGCCGGTGTGCAGCCGGGCGGTCGCGTTCATCAGGGCCAGCAGGTCTTCGTCCGCTTCCCGGATCGCCTTTACTGCGTCGGCGTGGTCAACGCCCTCCTGCAGGTGTTCGGCCAGATCCTCCCGGTGCATTCCTGCCACGTCCTCGGCCACATGCACCAGCTGGTGCAGATGCTCCAGGATGTGGGCGATCTCTGCCCGGGCCTCCAGCGACAGTTGCGGCAGGGAAGCGTCAAGATCGACCTCGCCGTGGGCCTCGATGCGCTGCCCGCCAACGTCAATCCAGTGGACGGCTGAACCGTCGGTTCCGGTGTCCCAGAAGATGCGCAGCCGCTGCGCCTGGTCGTCGTCTAGGCCGAAGGAGTCGGCGGAGATGTCAATGGCCTGCAGCAGGCGGGGTGAACGTTCCAGGACCACCCCGGACAGGACCGGGGTCTGGCACAGTTCGTCGAAGAAGGCCAGCGCCTCCTGCCAGTTGTCAAGTTCCTCCTCGTCCTCATCCGCGTGGTCATGGTTCCCGTGCACGTGGCCCAGCATGTAGTCCAGATCGGTGTGATCAGGGCCGCCGCCGGCAATGGTGTCGTTCAGGTCCTGACAGACCGCAGACAGGGCGCCGCTGAGCATCAGGCTGGCTAGCGCCGCGCCGGTGCGGTGCACCGCCTGCAGGTTGGCGGCGGCATCAACCAGACTGCGGGCGTCCTCCACGCCGAGACCGGGCACCAGCAGACCCGGATCGTCGATAAAGGCCAGATAGTCCGCGGTCCGTCCGTTGATCTCGATCCAGTAGCTGAAGTCGGTGACCATGCTGGCCTCGTACTGCTCCATCGAGCCGGGGACCGACGGATTGGGGCAAGGGATGACGTCCAGGCCAGGGCTCGGGCCGTGCCACATTTTCATTACACGCATGGCCCCGGTGGAATCGTCCGTAGCAGCCTCCACCGCAATCCACAGGTGTCCGGCCTGGGACTCCGGACTGAACCGGATCCCCTCCAGGCCGGTTTCCCAGCACAGCTGGAAGAACGAATCGATCATCGACGGTTCGGGTGCACCGGGGTCCGGGGCGGAGGAAGTCATAGGGGTCTGCTTTCATGGACGGGGGTCGCTGGAATCAAAATTACCGCCGCCGGGCCTGCGCGGCAGTAGGTGGCATGTAGTCAGCATCCCTGGTTTTTCCGCCAACGCTGATCGGCTGAGTTCGGCTACCACTTCTTCTGATCCACTAGGAGAAATGCCAAGTGTGCGATGAAATGAACTAGCCGGGGGAGAGGAATGCATGGATGGACAACGGTACCGATAGCCTGCCCTTCGTGATAGCCGGTGACTGGCACGGCGACATCCAGTGGGCCAGCGCTGTCGTGAATTCAGCAGCCGCAACCGGTGTGAAGCGGATCTTTCAGGTCGGCGATATGGGCGTGATGTGGCCCGGACCGGCCAAGGGCAAATACGAGCGGCGGTTGGAGCAGCGGCTAACCGAGTGTGATATGGATGTGGTCTTTATCGACGGAAACCACGACAACCACGAGGAACTGCGGGAACTGCCCCTCGAGGACGACGGGCTAGCCCGCATCCGGCCTCATATCAAATATCTGCCCCGGGGCGGTCGGATCGAATATGCCGGCCTGATCATCGGCGGGCTGGGCGGGGCTTTCTCCATCGATTACCAGTGGCGCACCCCGGGCAAGGACTGGTGGCCCGGCATTGAGGAGGTGGAGCCGCAGGACGTCGACAAGCTCATTGCGGGCGGTCCGGTGGACATCCTGCTCACCCACGATGTACCCGCCGATTTTGCAGGCCTCTCGAGCCAGGTGTCAGGGATTTCGGCCGAGACCGAGGCGCGCTCCCGCATGAGCCGCGTCCTTCTCCAAAATGCGGTTGATTCTATCCGGCCGAGCCTGGTGTTCTGCGGGCATTGGCACCAGCGCCGCATCGGGGAACTGCAGCACAGCGACGGATCATCCACGCGCGTGGACGTTCTGAACATGAACTCATCACGCGAGGGCAATGCCGTGCTCGTCAACCCGGCGTACCACCCCTTCAGATCGAACCGCTCATCGTCCGCCGATAAAAACGGACGGCCGGTGCGGCAGGCCCCGGGATACGGAATGGTTGGTGCTCTATGGACTGCGTAAAGTCGGACTATGACCTGAGATCCCCGGTAAAACCGAATTGGAACTATCGATCCAATATCCCTTGGCTGATCCGAACGATGTGGAGCCACAGCTCCAGGCGGAGCTGCTTCGCGACAGCAGTTTGAGGGAATCCAGGATTCCTTGGGAGCAACTTTCCGTCGGCGTGAGTAGCGGCCCCACTCTTTCCACCTTCACCATCCGCCCCAAAGGTAAGCCCGAGCATCCTGGGCAAGTGGTTCTGGCCGCCAACTGGGAGCAGTTCAGGGAGATTTGTCAGGTAACTTTCGGATCCGTTCCCGCTACGGATGAGTACGACATACAGGTTGAAGGTATGGCAGCCAACGACTAATCGCACGGGCAGCGCCAGGTGCCTTACTCGGGGGCCGTGACAACCCCGTCATCTGCCGGATCCGGCGTAATGCCCTGGCGCTTCCCATACATCCATAGCGCCACGTCCATAACCCGCAGCGCCGCGATCTCCTCGGTGATGCCGGACTCCTGCCGTATCGCCGCCAATCGTTCGGGCAGGCCGGTGCCGCCCGTAAGCATGGTGTGCCATGTACGCCATTGGCCGCCCGAGTGCGGTATGCCCGTCACCTTGCGGATCACCGAATCATAGATCGGCACCAGCCGCGGCCGCTTACGGGCGATGATCTTGCTTGCCCTGGTTTCGCCGACACCCCACCGGCCGGTGTCCCGTGCCCGTACCAGGTGCCACAGCCGGGAGCCGGGGCTGTCCGCATCGTTCAGCAGCCGTTCGAAGTCCGCTGCCGGCAGGTCGGCGAGGTCCACATCCGCAGGCAGCTGGGCCAGCAGGTCGCTTACCTGGTCAGCGTAGGTCTCCAGCAGCCCGATGGCTGCCTCGGCAGGCACATCAACGGACAGGAACGAGACGGCGATCAGGTCGTCGGCCGTCAGCGTGTTCACGGTCTCCGGGCTGTCACCGCCTCCGGCCCAGTCGTCAAAGCGTTTCCCGGTCCGCGGCTGGGCGTAGTAGTCCCGCACCAGGGCGGCAGCCTCGGCGATCCGCTCCTCGGCAAGAATGTCTGGCAGCTGCATAATGCCTCCTTCAGTGTCCCGGAAGAAGCCGGAAGACCCTTCCCGCCTGCCAGCCTAACGGTGCGCCACGCAAGACACGCGACTCCCAGCGGAACTAGGAGTGCGGCCGTTCCTCGGACAGCCGCGTGATCGACAGAATCGGAGTTGTCCCTCGGAATGTCAGGATGCCGTCGCCGCGGACATCGACAATCATGGCGCCGCGTTCCCCGACCCGGAGCCGCTCGATGTGCAGCAGCGGAATCCGCTCACCGTCGCGGCGCAGGATAGAAATGGGGACATGCAGGAACCTCTCCGTCATGGCGTGTTCGGCGCGGATGCGCTGGATGTACCGCCGGCCGTCTTCCTCCACATCGACGATGTGGGCGGTCCCGCTTTCGGTCCGGACGCAGTAGGAGCCGGTCGGAGCGCCATCGTTAATCAGCTCGTCCATGCGGGCAGTGTATCGGCCGGATCCCACATCCTAGACTTGCCGCATGATGGCCGAGCAGGAGACGGTACTCGGGCTGGTGACCGCCGCGGGCGAGCGGGCAGACGAACTCGTTAACCGGCTGCTGGACGTCCTGACACCGGCCCGGGCCGTGCTGTGGCTGCAGGGGAGCGACCCGCACCTGGGAGGCGCCCGACCGACCGATGTGCTTGAACTCGAGGGCCCGGACCCCCTGTTCGAGGCTCTGGACGCCTACGAACAGGGAGCCTTCGCGTGAGCGCCGGTGCACCGCTGACCTGCATTTCCGCCCATCCGCCGCGCCCCATGGACGTCGCGGTCATTTATGACCCGGGCGAAGATGACCCGGAACTGGTCCACGTCATCTGGGAATGCGGCAGCTGCGGTGCACGGATCCGACATGACGGACCCCTCGAATATGACCCGGAGCCCTGGACGATCGACTCCACGGTAAGGCGCTCTGGATGACCGATCCAGGCTCGGCTGTTTAGACGTCGGGCTGGCCTTCAGCTTGGGCGTAGGCGGCCGCCAGGACATTGGGCAACCCCTCACGGATAGCCGTCACAGGCGTCCGTTCGGTGAACCTTGGATTGGCCCCGATAAACCATTGCCCCACCATATCCGCACCGTCGGCCTCCTCGAGGATCTGCCAGACCTGCCGCGCCAGCTCCAGCCGCGGATCATCCGGGGCGGCATCCCGGCCCGCCAGGGCAGCCGTCAACGTCGGTCCCAGCACCTGCTGAAGAAAAGCCCGGGCATCGCTCATGCGACCTCCAGCCGCTTGAACAGTTCGGCGTCATTTCGGAGGACCCAGGCCAGCCCGTCCTCAACCTCCCGGCGGCGCTCAGCCCCGGACAGCTCAGCGTCCCGCTGTTCCTCACCGGTCACAGGGATCATCCGGCCAGGGGAAACGGTGGGCCAGCGCCCTGACCCAGGCAGGGCTTTCGACTTCATCCCGCCAGTCCAGCACACACTGAAGCCGGGCAGCTGCCACAGCAACCTCCAGCGGAACACCGCCACGCTCCGTCTCCACGCCGTCCTGACGCTGTTCACCGCACACGGCCGCACGCACCCTGATGTGGGTTTTCCGCTGCCAGTCTTACCACCCAGCGCGGGGGCACCTTACCCAGCTTCCGGTCCGTGACCAGACGCAATCGGGCGGCCATGATCTGCACGCGCCGGCGGGCCTCCCGGTCCCTGCGGCTCGGGCGCTGCCGGCACTCCGGACAGCGTTCCGCGGGTGCCGCACAGGTCTCGCACATGCCGGCCTCCTTCCGCCTTGCCTCCAGTGTGCCCTCAGGACCCCGCACTGCGACACCAGGGGGACATGAAAAACTGCCCGGCACGTATCCTTGCTGCATGAATGCCCCGCCGCAGCAGCCAAGCCGGAACGATCTGGCGGAGCGCACCGGCCCGTTCTACGACACTTCCACCCTGTCCTCCTGGCTCGGCATCACCGAGAACGCTCTCGACCAGCGAAGCCAGAACGGAGCGTTACTCTCCGTCACAACGTCCGACGGGGTCCGGCTGTACCCGGCCTGGCAGTTCGCGCCTGATGGCAGACTCGTCCCTGGCCTGCCGGAGGTGCTGACTGTCCTGCGGGCCGGAACCGGTTCGGGCTGGACGATCGCCCTCTGGCTGGTAACCCCTGTCCTGGAACTGGACGGAAAGTCGGCAATCCAATGGCTTACTGAGGGCCGAGCAGCCGTTTGTGTCCTCGAGCTGGCACGCCGCGACGCCGCGGCATGGTCTGCCTGAACCGGTCGATTTCCGACTTCGTCCCTGTTCCGGGCTGTAGACGTATCCTTGCCTCATGAACCATCCCAATGCCAGGGCCACGCATGATCGAGAGCCGGACCTGACCCCGGAAGAGCGCCGATTCTGGGATCAACATTCCGGGATCGCCGCGTCTGAAGAGGAGGTGGAGCGAGCCATCGCGGCGAACGCCGCTGCGCAGGAAGCCGCCGATGCCGCGGCCCTCGGCGTCGAGGAGGTGGCCCGACGGCTGAACATGCCTGTCGCAGCCGTCCAACGGGACGCTTCTGCCCGCAGGCTGTACACATACACAGTTGGCGGGCGCACGGTATTCCCGGATTGGCAGTTCGCGGGTGAAAGGACCATTCCGTATCTTCCAGACGTGCTTCAGGCCCTGCCCGTGGACCTGCATCCTGGGGCGGTGGCAGGCTTCTTCCTGAGCCCGCAGCCGGACCTGGTCCTGGGTGACAGGCCAGCCTCGATCCGCGAATGGCTCCTGGCAGGCAGGGACATAAGTCCAGTGGTCAGGCAGGCCGAGGAGCTGGACACCGGCTACTGACGCGTCGATCAGGGTCCTGAGGCTGTATCGGGAAGGTCTGTCCATCCGTAACGACTCCGGGTACCTTCGTGGCATGAGCAGCGACAACGGGACTGTTGGGGCCCCCGGAGCATGTGAGGATCGGTATAGCCGGAAGGGAATCCGTGCTCTCGAAAAAGCTGTGCGGAATCTGGACACCACGGTGTCTCCGCAGCTGGCGCGCTCCATTCAGGCTGCGGAAAACCATGTCCGGGACAGGGAGTTCGGTCTGCTCTCCGCAATGCAGGTATCCGTCCTGCTCGGCAACAGGGCCGGGGATGTTCGGTTCGTCAACCGGATGCGCGCAGCCGGCAAAGTACTGGGCATCAGGCGCGGACACCGTTTCCTGTACCCGGGCTTTCAGTTTGCCGGAGGCAGCGTGAAGCCCGTCATCCCGCGCCTCCTCGAAGCCGGGCGTGCTGCCGAATGGGATGACAGCGATGTGGTTCTTTGGCTGTGTTCGCCCACCACCTATTTGCCGGGTGGGCACCGGCCGGTGGACTTTCTCAACGATGCCGACACCGTAGTTGCGGCTGCCCAGGCATCTTTCAACGTTGAATGGTGAGGGATGTCTGCGGATAGAGCCATTGGTCGTGGTCGGTGGCATTGATGGGCGCCCCTCCGGGTCCCCCTTCCGCGGCGTGTCCCCGGTCTGGTCGACAGTGAGCTGCTGAGGAGATTTCGGGCAGCGGATTAGCGGTTTTCTCTACGGGGCGGCAGGGAAGCTCGGCCCGACTGATGCAGTCAACGCTCTCAACCAGCTCATTGGCGTTGTGCGTGAGTCGATCCAGATCCAGGAGACCGAGAGCACGAAGCGCGAGAGGCTCAAGACGTACCGGGACATCGAGGTCGCGCGGATCAAGGCCTCTAAGAAGACCTTGCGGGACTATTTCGACTGGATTTTCGAAGAGCGCCGCGAGAAGCACAAGCGCCTGTTCGAGAGCCTTGATCTGGCGCTTGAGTCCGGCGACGTTTCAGCGATACAGACCGTCGTCAGAGGCATCGTCGAAGTCGCACGGATATCACCCCTCGTAGGCATCGGCAGTATCGGCGAATTGAGGTGCGCTATGGACGACCCGAACGCCGTCTTTGAGCTCTAGGTCGTGTGGATCAGGTCGCTCTTGCTCCAGATCAGCGCGGCGGCGAACCCGCTCGCAGCTCGGTAGCGGAACTCTTGTTTGTCGCCGAAGTCGATGGTCGTCCTGATTTCATCGAACTCGTCGCGGCTGAGCAGTTCCTGGGCGTGGGCGGCCACCACCTGGTCCCAGGTTCCCGGCAGACGGCCCTCGTGCGGCGGCGGGGCTTCTTCACCGAAGGTGTACGGAAACGCCTTGAGGGCCTCGACCAGTCTCCGGCAGTCGAGGCGGTCAACGAAGGCCCGCAGAATCATCTCCTCAGGTTCCGGCTCGCGGCTGGAGCTGCGCCGTGCGGCGGCCCTGAGCAGCCTGCCCGCCTGGGCCTCGCTGATGGAGAGCAGGTCGGCGACGTCACGCGGTGTCAGGCCATGGTGAAGGAAGCCCCTGGCTGCTCGCAGTTCATCGAAACGGGCCACGCGCTGCCGGGCCCGCCGGCGCAGCTCCTCAGGATCGTCATCCATGGAGCCTCAGTCCTCCGCCGGCGTTTCCTCGGGCAGGCCCGCCCGGATGCCGGCCGCTGTCTTCTCGTAGGCGGCAGCAATGTACTCGTTGTATTTGGAACGCTCGACACGCCACTGGCCCCGGCCACCAATCTGTATCGCAGGCAGCTCTCCGGAGCGGACCAGCGCGTACGCCTGGGCCTGGGAGATGGCCAGATCCTCGGCCACCTGGGGCAGTGTCATGAAGCGGGCAGGCATACTGCCATCGTATGCACACCGCTGGCCTGCCGGGCAAAAAAAGAGGCCCTCCGACTCAAGCTCTTGGGGGTAAGCGGAGGCGGAGGGCGCTTCCCTCAGTATGGCATAACGGACGGTCGGTAAATGGTCGGGCTGATACTTTGCACATAACAATCCGGTGTCAGGTGTTTTCACGCGGCAGCAGGGGCGGGCCGGAAAGTCAGGCGCCCTCCGGCTCCTGGCCTTGGGGGATGCACGGGAGGCGGAGGACGCTCGAAAAGTATGGCATAGGCAAACGCCTGTTATTGAAATATCCGGGATGCCGGGTTCCCGGCGTGTCCCGACCCGGAAGCCTTGGATGCCAGGGGCTATTCTCCGTCCGGCTCGATCAGCTCAGGTCCGTTGTTGCGCACCGAGTTCACCCGGTCACTGACAGTTACCGGCTCCAGCTCCGGATCGGGAATGGCGTCCAGCAGGCCGGCAACATCGGCCTTGGCGGTGGTCTTCGGATCCAGCCAATCCGCCTGCAGGTCTTCGGGCACGATCATCGGGGTCCGGTCATGAATGTGGCCCAGAGCATCGGCGGCCGGTCGCGTGAGGATGGTGCAGGTGGCCAGCCACTTGTCCGGATGCTCCTCGGGCAGGGCCGGGTCCGGCCAGAACTCATAGAGCCCCGCAAATGCCAGCAGGCCCTCATCTGCCGGGCGCAGGTAGGTGGGCACCTTCCCGTCGGCGGTTTTCATCCATTCGTAGTAGCCTTCCGCCGGCACCAGGGCCCGGCGCTTGACCGCCGCGGACCGGAACGAGGGCTTCTCCAGCACCGTCTCTGAGCGGGCATTGATAAGCCGGGAACCGACTTTGGGATCCTTGGCCCACGAGGGGACCAGGCCCCAGCGGACCGTTTCCAGGACCCGGGTCAGTTCCCCGGTCTCCGGATCCAGCCGCTCGAGGACCAGGCGCACCTTCTGGGTCGGGGCGACATTCCAGGACGGCCGCAGGTCGGTGCCTGCCGCCTCGTCGGCGTTGAAGGCAGAGACCAGGTCCCCGGTGGCTTTCGACATCACATAGCGTCCGCACATGGGAATGATTCTGCAGGATTCCAGGCCCCGGGGCCATCCTGCCGATTTGCTTAAACGGCGAGGCCGCCGGATCGATTACCTGATCCCGGCGGCCTGGCCGATCTCTGTTCTCCCCCAAGAACAGGTTCAGTTGCGGCTGGATCCATTCCCCCGAAGTGAATCCAGCCTGTCCGGCGGCCCAGGTCCCCCAACCCGGTTCGTCGAACTAACTGATAAATAGAATCGCATGTGTGAAGACCCATGCCTAGGGAGCGGACTACGCATCTTCGAACTACTTGGACATGTCCAGCCATCACCAGTTACTTAACTAGTGGGTGCCTGTCGCGATGGCGCCGTGCTACCCGCCCCTTGCCGCTCCGTCCGGCCCTCGCCTACGGTGGAAGTGGACGCCCCGCGGGTCAGGTTCCCGGCAGGGGAGCCGGCGGTGCAGCCAAGAAGGATGAAACAAGCATGGCAACAGGCATCGTGAAATGGTTCAACGCCGAAAAGGGCTTCGGCTTCATCGCCCAGGACGAGAACGGTCAGGACGTGTTCGCACACTTCTCCCAGATCGCCGCCAGCGGCTACCGCTCCCTGGAAGAGAACCAGCGGGTCGAATTCGACATCGCCCAGGGCCCGAAGGGCCTGCAAGCCGAAAACATCCGCCCGATCTAGCCGGGATGGGCCTGCCGGTAGGGGCGGGTCAACCAGATGCTGTACTCGGCCAGGTCGATGCCCAGAGGCTGTCCGGCCACACCCTCGCGGATCCACAGGACACCGTCCTTGGGAACGGCGGATTCGACCTGGCCGAAATAGTGGGTCACCCCGTTGCGCCGGGCCTCAATGTTGTCCCCGGGCCGCAGCGCGGGCAGGTCATGGACCCGCGGGATGTCGGTACTGGCAGTTTCCGTCATGGGATGGCTCCTTCGTTTTCGGCCGGCCGGGCCGGTCCCGGCATGTCTGGGAGGGGAATGGATCCTGGCTGCCGGCGGAGCCAGATGCTGAACTCCTGGGGGTCGACGATCCGGCGGTAGCCGGGCAGCGACTCGGCGATCCAGGCGATGCCCAGATCCGGGGCCACGGAGTCGACCCGCCCGCGGAGGTGGATCGCGTCACCGCGGCGGGCCTCGATGTAGTCTCCGGGCTTGAGCGCAGAGACGTCCGTGATACTGACGGCGGGGTCGGCGGTCTCAGCCATGTCATGCCTCCTGGAGATGCTGGCACTGCTGATTGCTAAGGATGCTTCCCATGCTGGCTATCAGTGATTACCGGAAGGTGACCGCAGCGTTGATTCCCGGTGTAGTTCCGCTTCGTGTTTCAGGAAGGAACGGGGCGGCGTGCCACGGCTTCATCGAGCGGTTCGCCTGTCAGCCGCTCATCGACGGTACGCCAGAAGTTGCGCATCAGCGCCTCGAAGGCATCAGTGGCAGCGTCGGTGTCGTCGTTGATCACCAGGTCGTACGCCAGGCCGTAGAACGAATTGACCAGCAGTCTGGCTTCCGTGGCCGCCTCGTCCGGTGGCAGGCCCTGGGCGGTCAGCCAGGTGCTGTGAAGGTCGCACCAGCGCGCGAAATATTTTTGGGCGATGGTGGTGGGCTCCGGTGCGACCAGGTCCTGCATGGCTGCCTCGAATCTGAGCCGGCGCAGCTGGCGCATGCGGTCCTGAACCATCCAGCGCCAGTTTTCATCTATCCATGCCCGGTACTGGTCCCGGGACCAGGATGCGACGTTCTCGGTCGTGATTTCCTGGGACAGTGCGTCGACGGTTGCAGTGATCTGGTTCATCATCTGCTCGCGGGTGCCGAAGTGGTAGACCAGCACGTAGGCGCTGACGCCCAGGCCCTTGGCCAGGGTGCGGAAGGACAAGCAGGACAGCGGCTTGTCCTGCAGGTAACCGATGATCTGGTCCATCAGTTCGGTCTTGCGACCCGGGTTCTTCGGTCGTGCCATGAAAAGAATGTATCGGGGCTTTCGTCGGCGCTCTAGTTTGTGGTCGTAATGTGCGGAAGCAAGCCCTTGGGTGACGGGGGGTAGCCTGCGTCTTCAGACCAGAGCGGAGTGTCCCAATGCCTGGGTCAGTGACGCTCCGCCCCCACCGGCTCCTCCAGAGAGGTATGGCCCGCACCATTGGCCGGAGGGCAGTGTGCCGCCAGGGCCGCCGTGTCCTTCCATGCCTCCATCACCAGGATCAGCCGGTCGAAGCGTTCGGATGCAATGCAGCGTCTGGCGGTGGAAATGGCCTCCCGGCCGAAGGCGATACGGGTGTCCCGGTCCAGGGACGCCAGCCAGGGGAACGCATCCTGCAGGCGCTGATCGAAATCCCGGTCCGGCTCCGGCACGGCTGCCGCCAGAAATGAGGCAATAATCTGCCCGGCGGCCCGTTGCCGTTCCATCGTCCCGGCAGTGGTGACCACCAGATCCTCCAGGCCCGGACGGGTTACGGTCACGGTGCCCTGGCCGGCGCTGGCAAAGGCAGCCTCGGGGCTGCAGATGAATTCGGTGAGCGTGACGGTCGACTTCATCCATCCGACCCTAGCTGACCCCCACTGTCAGCGGAACCGGCTTCAGTCCTCAGCGGAGGGTCTGCCGGGACAGGTCCGGGCAGGGGTCGGCTGCCCGGACCGGTCTTCTAGCCCTGGCTCTTGACGAAGGTGTCGTCGACAAGTTTGACCAGTTCGGCCTGCGCCTGGGACGGGACGTTGGCGCCGATCTTGACCGCGTTGACCGCCAGTGTTCCCTGGGTGCCTGCGACGGTCATGATCGTCTGGGTCTCCCCGGTGTCGAGGGTCTGGGTAACGATGACAGCGGAGGTTTCCTCGCCGGTGGTGGTCACCTCCAGTGGCTGGACCTGTGCGGTGATCGTCCGCCCCTGGGCCTGGACCTGGAAATTGGCGCACTCGGTAATGGCCTGCCGGGTCTGGGCGATCTCATCGGCCATGGCCTGAGGATCGGGAACGGCGACGAGGGTCACCGTGGTCAAGGTCTTCTCCGCCGCGGACTGGGTGGTGCCGGCGGCGTAGGTGCTGCCTTCGGGGATCTGCGCGCTCTCGGAGGCGAAGGCGGCGCAGGCCTCCGGGGTGACGGTGGCGGTGGCCTGCAGTTCCTGCGTCTGGGCCAGGATCTGATCCAGCTGGGCGGCCGGGATCACGGTCATTGGCTGGCCCTGGGCATCGGTGAGCGAGGAGACTAGCGCGGTCAGGTCCTCATTGGTGTAGGTCTTGGCCGCGGTGGGGGTCGGCGAGGGCGCCTCGGAGGATGCCGGTGCCGCCGAGGCAGGTTCGGATGATTCCGATTCAGCCTCGCCGCCGCAGCCGGTCAGTACCAGCGCCGACGCCAGCAATGCTCCGCAGATTCCGGTCTTCCGTTTCATGGGGCTTGTCCTGTCCACTAAGCGCTGTCCCAGCACAACGCGCCTGATGTGATACAGGCCACGCTACATTCGGGCTGCAGGACCCGCCAGAGTCCGGGGCGCCGGGCGGTACGGTTATACGTTCAGCAGACCGGGAAAGCCCTGCCGGTAGACTCGCTGACCGTCGGCCCCGACTGCCGGTTCGCCCGCGCCGTCTAGCTCCTGGACAGCATGGAGACGGCTGAATCGCGCATCTCCTGGACTTCGTCCCTGACGGCATCGACAGTACTCTTCGGCACGAACCCGTCGAGGAGGGCCAGTCCGTTTTGCGCGGCCGCGAAAGCGGCATTCTCGTCGGCAGCCTGCCCGTTCTGCCGGTAGACCTCCCCGAAGCGCTCCAGCAGATCGGCGCGCTGTCCGCTCAGCTCTGACACCCGGTGTTGGATGAATTCCAGCACCGTCCGCTGGATGCTCTCCCCGTCCGGCCCGGCTGGTTCGGGGCGCAGCCGCTCCACGTCTTCCGGGAGGACGGTCATGACATCCAGGTTCAGCAGCATACGGAAGAGGATCAGGGACCGCGGCCGGTGCGCCATTTTCGACGGCAGGACGTATTCTCTGCGTTCCCACTCGCCCTTGAGCATCCGCGCGATCCCTTTGGCGAACTCGTTGACGATGTAGCTGCGAAGCTTCTGCTGGGGGATGACGCTCTTGAAGGATTTCAGGTTGGCCGCGGACCGGAAGGCATTCCAGAGCAGGTTGTAGAACATGCCCAGGTTCAGCGGCCCCCAGTTCTCCCGGACCAGTTGGCGGACCCGCTCCTCCTGCTGGTCATCGAGCCCATCCCATCGCCGTTCGTCCACGTGAAAATCGATGTAGTGAAGCACCTCGTCCTCGATGCAGCGGACTGCGGCATCGACGATCTCATCAAACGGCCTGGCAATTAGCGCTTCGCCGTACTGGCGGTCCAGAAAGTCATCGGCCGCCTGAATACGCTGCTGGGGCATCCCCTCGCCGGCGAACATCCAGGTGATCATTTCCGGGTCGCAGAAAGCCTTCCCGTCTTCCTTGAAGACGACGGCGTCCAGGCTCGCATCCTCGGGGACCAGCAGGGTACTGGCCAGCTTCGCGACGTCCGGGAACGATAGGGTCTCCTTCAGAGCAAATCCCGGTATCCGTGCACCGTACTCCGCGGTCTGCCGCAGCGCCAGGGCGGAGAGCAGAACGTCCAGTGTGACGGTCTGCGGCAACAGGCGGTCGGATTTGTCAATCCACTGCTGTACCCGGTCCCGGCAGCGGTCACAGGTGATTCCCGTTCTGAAACGGGAGTGCTGGGCACTCCAGACCTTCCTGGCCTCCGCGCGGCTGCCCACCGGCACCGGCGGCAGCGGCTGACCGCACCGTTCGCAAGCCAGCCCCGTGAGTTCAGCCGATACGAACTGGGCCACATGCTGGGCCACCTTGTCCGCGTTACGGCGGTCGATACGGTCGCCCCACAGCTCCTTCAGGACACGGGGAAAGGACAGCTCATCGCGCTTGCTGACCTCGTTTTCCCAGTAGGCGATGGCCGCTTCGGTTTCCGGTCCGCGATCGCCCAGAATTCCCAGGCGGACGGCTCCGACATCAGCGTGTTCCAACTGCAAAACTCCCTGCTTTTCGGCACTTCTGAACTCCACCGTAGCGCCTCTTCGGGAGGCTGCGGTGAGCTTACCCAGCGGGGTATGCGCATGTGTTCAGGGGAGTAAAAATACCCAGCCAGGCATGCTCGGAGGCACCCATGGTCTACCAGACGCTGACCGTCATCGCCGGCAGTATCATCGTCCTGCTCGCGGGGCTGTCTCCCGGCACAGGTAGCCGAACGGATGCATCTGTCGCCTAAGACTATTGTCAATTGGTCCTCTACCGGTCTCGGCCCGACTACATTAACTCACCGGTGGTGCCCGCCGGTGCCCTCCGTTATAAGCGGCGCTTCGTTCGGCAGTCCGTGGACGCTCACGGGGGGCTTGCCTTGGTCGGCAGGGATCTTGTCTGTTTTTTGGCCTGGCTACATAAGGCCGACATTCCCGCTCCATCATATGTATCGGAGCCTGCTGACTTGATCGCTGCACGGTTAGTGTTAGTGGCCATCAACCGTGGGCAGCGAGGACGCGTAGGATCACGTTCATGGATCAGCGGATTTCAAAACGTGCCGTAAGCGTGCCGGACTCCGGCGGGCCGGGGCAAAAACCCTTGAATATGGAGCCTCCTACCAGAATCGAACTGGTGACCTTCTCATTACGAGTGAGACGCTCTACCGACTGAGCTAAGGAGGCCGGTTCCGGATTCCGGCGGAAATTGCCGGACCGAATCCACAAGGAACAACTGTATAAGAGCGGTGCACCGGGGTCAAAACCAAGACCTGCCGGACCGGCTCATACCGGCCCCGCGCATGTTCACCCGCTGGTTAGCTTGGCGTCATCCAATGGCCGTTCGCACCGTGCAAAATTACACGATCAGGGTGTCATACCCGCATTTCCCAGCAGCTGAAGGAGCCGTGCAGTGCCCATCGAGAGTGCCGCGTCCAGCAAACTGCGCCTTGCCGTACTGGACATGGGCGGAACCACCATCGATGAACGTGGTCTGCAGGAGACCGCCTTCACCCGCGCCGTCGCGGAGCAGGGCGTGGATCCGGAGGGCGCCCGCTTCCGGAGCATGTTCGCCTATGCGCGGGAGACGATGGGCACCTCGAAGCTGAGCGTCTTCGAGCAGCTGTTCGACGGCGATCTGGATGTTGCCGCCCGGACCAACAAGGTTTTTGAGCTCTTCTACGACGAGCTGCTCGCCGAGCACGGAGTCCAGCCGATCCCGGGGGCCGAGGAGGCAATTACCCGGCTGCGGGAGGCGGGACTGAAGATCTGCCTGAGCACCGGCTTCGCCCGCCACACTCAGAACATGATCCTGGAATCGCTGGGCTGGATGGGGCTGGCTGACCTCTCACTTTGCCCCTCCGACGCCGGGCGGGGACGGCCGTACCCGGACATGATCCTGACCGCAGTGCTCGCCCTGGATCTCGACGATGTCCGCAGTGTGCTGGTGGCGGGGGATACGACGTCGGACATACTCGCGGGGCTGCGCGCCGGCGCCAGCGTCGTGGCGGGCGTGCTGACCGGCTATCACGACGAGGCCGCGCTGCGCGCGGCCGGTGCGACCGCCGTCGTGCCTTCCATCAGGGAACTGCCGGAACTGCTGTAGGCGGGTTTCGACCCGCTGGTTCCGCGCCCGCTCAACCACCGGGTCAGCAGCGGGCTCCGTCCTCCGGCACCTTGCCGTCGATGAAGTAGTCGTCCACGGCATCTTCAATGCACTCGCCGGCGCGTCCGTAGGCGGTATGGCCCTGGCCCTCCCAGGTGACCATCACCCCGGAGTCCAGCTGGCTGCTCAGGGCCTCGGCCCATTCGTAGGGCGTCGCGGGATCGCCGGTGGTGCCGATGACCACGATCGGATCAGCGCCAGTGGCATGAATGGGATGGGGTTCGCGGACCGGTTCGTAGGCCCAGTCCTGGCAGGTGACGCCCCCGTAGGCGAGGTAGCGCCCGATCGTGGGGGAAGCAGCGTCGAGTTTCTCCGCATCCGCCTGCATGGCGGCGGGGTCGGTGGTCATGGTGTAGTCCATGCAGTTGAACGCGGTGAACGCGGCGGCCGTGTTGCCGTCGTAGCTGCCGTCCGGGTTCCGCTCGGCACCGAAGTCCGCCAGCCGCAGCATGTCCGTCGGGTCACCGTTGAAGGCACCGGTCAGGGCCTGCGTGAGCGTCGGCCAGTTCAGGTCGTTGTACAGCGGCAGGATGAAGCCATTGACGAAGGTGGCGACGGGTACCAGCCGGCCGTCGCTGGCCGTCATCGGGCTGGCCTCAACGGAGTCGATCAGTTCGCCGATCTGAGCCACGGCGTCGTCGACGCTGCCGTCCATGGGGCATTCCGGCCGACTGAGGCAGTCCTGGGCATAGGCGCGGATGGCCCGTTCGAAGCCGGCAGCCTGGCCGAGGGTGATCTCTTCGTTGGACAGGCTCGGGTCCATGGCGCCGTCGAGCACCAGCCGTCCGGACCGCTCCGGGAAGAGCTCGGCATAGGTGGCGCCCAGCATCGATCCGTAGGAGAAGCCCAGGTAGTTCAGCTTCGGGTCCCCGACGACCGCCCGCAGGATGTCCATGTCCCGCGCGGAGCTTTCCGTATCCACATGGCCCAGCAGTTCGCCGGTGTTGGCCGCGCACTTGGCTGCGAATTCCCCGGCGCTCTGCGCAGCCGATTCCCTGCCTTCGGCCGTATCCAGATCGTGGAACGTGCTGCGGGATTCATCGCGTTCGTCGTCGGTCAGGCACTTGACGGCCGAGGAACGGCCCACGCCGCGGGGGTCGAAACCCAGGATGTCGTAGTTGTCCCGCAGCCGGTCCGACGTGACCATGTTCACGCTGTCCCTGACGGTGGTGTATCCCGAAGCTCCCGGACCGCCCGGGTTGATCAGCACCGTGCCGAGCGGATTACCGGAGGCCTCGCTCCTGATGGCTGCGATATCGATGCTCTCGCCGGCGGGGTTTTCATAGTCCATGGGCACCGTGACGGTGGCGCACTCGAAACCGTTCTCGCAGTCCTCCCAGCGCACATCCTGGGTGTAATAGCTCATCAGCTCCGCGGGTACGTCACCGATGACCTCGGCATCCGCCGTGCGGTCGGCGTCTGCCCCGCCGCCGCTGCCAGGGAAGATCAGCTGGCAGCCGGTCAGCATGGCCAGGCTTGCCACCGCGGCTGCCGCCTTCAGTGCCGTACCGGCAGCCTTGGGCGTCCGACGTCGTGTGGTTGTCATGCTGTGGAGCTCCTGTGGCGCGATTGTAGGGGGACGCGGTTACTGAATGTCCCTACAGCAGGCTAACCGCCATGGCCTCAATAGCCAGCAACGGGGCGACATTCGTGGATACGATGCGGCGCCGGACCTTGTTGATCTCCTCGATCCGCAGCAGGGTCTTCTCGGCGGTGGAACGATCGGCGAAGGCCTCCAGTTCCCGGCGCCAGGCCTGGTTCACCAACTGTTCGCCATTGCCCACCTGCAGCATCAGCACGTCCCGGTAGAAGGAGATCAGGTCCGTCAGCGCCCGGTCCAGGTAGTCGTTCTTCGAGCGTTTCGCCCGGCGTGCCTGATCCTCCTCGAGGCGTTTGACCTGGCTGCGCATCGCGGGCGGAAGCGCGCCGTTTTCCGGCGCCCCGAGGGACCGGAGCAGGGCTTCCTTTTCCTCGGCGTCGCGCTGTTCGAAGGAGCTCTGGGCCTCCGCCTCCGCCAGGCGCACCAGCTCCGCGGCGGCGGCCATCGCGTCCGGAACCGTCTTCAGGTTCAGCGGCAGCTTGATGATCTGCTCGCGCCGTTCGCGCGCGCCCTCGTTGGTGGCCAGGCGCCGGGCCACTCCGATGTGGCTTTGGGCCGCGCGGGCGGCGGCCTCGGCCAGGGCCGGATCGATGCCGTCCCGGCGCACCAGCAGGGCGGCGACATCCTCCGGCGGCGGAAGGCGCAGCGAGACCGGACGGCAGCGCGAACGGATCGTGACCAGCACGTCACCCGGACTGGGGGCGCAGAGCAGCCAGATGGTCCGCGGCGGCGGTTCCTCGATTGCCTTGAGCAGGACGTTGGTGGTCCGCTCGGCCATCCGGTCCGCGTCCTCGACGAGGATCACGCGCCAGCGGCCGGTGGACGGTTTGTCCTGCGCCTTGGTCACCAGCTCGCGGGCCTCGTCGATGGTAATGGTGACCTTCTCCGTGGCAACCTCGGTGACGTCCGCATGGGTTCCGGCCAGCACGGTCCGGCAGCTGTGGCACTGGCCGCAGCCGCGCTCTTCGGGCAGTGGCCGCTCGCAGAGCAGCGCGGCGGCAAAGGCCTTCGCGGCATTGGAGCGGCCGGAGCCGGGCGGGCCGGTGAACAGCCAGGCATGGGTCGGCTGCTGGGCCTGGGCCGCTGCCTGCAGCTGCTCGACCACCGCAGTCTGCCCCTGCAGGTCGTCCCAGACGCTCATGGCAGCAGCCCGTTGACGCGGGCCAGGATGGCCTGCGCCAGTTCTGCGATCGGACGGTGGGCGTCGAGCACCAGATAATGCTGGGGATCCGCGTCCGCGCGCTCCAGGAACGCTTCCCGGATCCGCTTGTGGAAAGAGTCCGGCTCAGCTTCCATCCGATCGTCCGCGGCGTCGGCCGCGGCGCGGCGGCTGCGGCCGGCTTCGGGGTCGACGTCCAGCAGCACCGTCAGGTCCGGCCGGAGGTCCTCGGTGGCCCAGGCATTGAGCCGCAGGACGCTCTCCGGCCCCAGAGCCCGGCCGGCGCCCTGGTACGCAACGGAGGAATCGATGTAGCGGTCGCAGATGACAACGTCGCCGCGCAGCAAGGCGGGACGGATCACCTGCGCGGCGTGGGCGGCGCGGGAGGCGGCGAAGATCAGGGCCTCGGTCCGGGCATCGATGTCCCCGTGGCCGTGTTCCAGCACCAGGCTCCGCAGCTTTTCCCCGATCGGGGTGCCGCCGGGTTCGCGGGTGCGCAGAACCGTCCTGCCGGCGCTGCCGAGCGCTTCGGTGAGCAGCCGGGCCTGGGTCGATTTTCCGGCGCCGTCCCCGCCTTCGAAGGCGATGAAGAGCCCCGGATAGCCGGGGCCGGACTGCTTCGGGAACGTCTGGTTGCTCACCGGATTAACGTTACCCATAAACGGCCGGTGGTCCGCTTCTTCGTAATGCAGTGTGCATATTGGCCGGTGGAAACTCCGGAGGGTTAACCTTTCCTTCATGAGCGCTGGCCTTCCCGCAGAATACTCCAGTCCCGGACATTCCACTCCCGGCACCTCTTCCCAGGGGGCACGCCCCGGCAACGGTGCCCACCCCGTCCCGCTGGAACCGGATACCGTCGTCGTTGCCGCGGGCCGTCCGGCCCGGGAGCATGACGCGCCGGTGAACCCGCCGATCGTCCTCTCCTCCACGTTCTTCGGCCGCGGCGAGGTCCGTCAGGGCGACCGCGCCTACGGGCGCTACGCGAACCCCACCTGGGATCCCTTCGAACAGACCCTGGCCGAGCTGGAGGGTGCCGCGCTTCCGGGACTGCTGTTCGCCTCCGGCATGGCCGCCGTCGGCGCCGCGCTGTCCCTGCTGCCCGACGGCGGCACCATCATCATGCCGCGGCACAGCTACCAGGGTGCGCTGGCGCTGGCCCAGCAGGAAGCCGGCCGCGGCCGCTTCACCCTCCGCACGGTGGACATTGCCGATACCGCAGCGGTCACCGCCGAACTGCCGTCCGCCGACATGCTCTGGCTGGAAAGCCCCACCAACCCGATGCTCGAGGTCGCGGATATCCGCGCCCTGGCCGACGCGGCGCACCGGGCGGGCGCCCTCGTCGTCGCGGACAACACCTTTTCGACGCCGCTGGTGCAGCGGCCGCTCGAGCTGGGGGCAGACGTCGTACTCCACTCGGCGACCAAGTACCTGGCCGGCCACTCGGATGTGATCCTGGGCGCACTGGTGACCTCCGACGCCGGCCTGCGGGAGCGGCTGCTGGACTTCCGTTCGCTCCACGGCGCCATCGCGGGGCCGTTCGAGGCCTGGCTGGGGCTGCGCGGACTGCGCACGCTGGCGCTGCGGGTCGAGCGCTCGCAGGCGACGGCGGCTGAACTGGCCCGCCGGCTGGAGCAGCATCCGCGGGTCGACGCCGTCCGGTACCCCGGCCTGCCGAACGATCCGGGCCACGCCCGCGCGACGGAGCAGATGAGCGGATTCGGATCCATTGTCGCGATCGAGGTCGCAGGGGGAGCCGAGGCCGCGGATACCGTGGTCAAGGCGCTGGAGCTGTGGCTGCCCGCGACCTCGCTGGGCGGGGTCGAGTCGCTGATCGAACGCCGCCGCCGCCATGTGAACGAACCGGAGACCGTGCCGGAGAACCTACTGCGCCTGTCCGTGGGGATTGAAAACGTGGAGGATCTCTGGGCGGATCTGGACCGGGCGCTCGGCGGGGCATGATCCGGGCGCTCGGGGCGAACCGGTAAGGTTGAGCCGTGAATGTGCAACTGATCGAGTTCTGGCTGTGGAACCTCTTCGGCCTGGTGGCTTTCGGCCTGGAACTGTGGGCCCTGCTGGACTGCGTCCGGCACCGGACGGACAGCTTCCAGCGCGCCTTCAAACGCACCAAGGGATTCTGGTTGGGCATCACCGCCGGATCAGCCGCCGTCGGCGGCCTGTCATTGGCCGGCTGGATGCCGCTGTTCCTCGGGTTCATCGCGCTGATCGCCGCCTGCGTCTACCTGGCGGATGTCAAGCCCGCGCTGGCGGACGTGAAGGGCGGCCGGGGCCAGGGCCCCTACGGCCCCTGGTAAACGTTAAGGCCGGCGGAGGCACACGCGCCGCCGATTAAACGCGGGGCGCGACGGCCTCCCACGCTACGGTGATTTCGCCCAGCCGCCAGCGCGAGGGCCCGTGAAGGACCGGCCAGCCCGCCGCCCGGAGCGCCCGGCACATCCCCAGCCAGCGCTGCCGCTTGCCGAAGGACGCCAGCGGCGCCGCTTCCAGCCAGGCGCGGTCCATCGCCCGCAGATACTCGTAGATCCGCTCGCCCGGTATGTTCCGGTGGATCAGCGCCTTGGGCAACCGCTCGGCCACGTCGGACGGCAGCTCGAAGGCCCCGAAGCGCAGTGAGACGGAAAGCGACAGCGGCCCGCCGCCGTCGAGCGCCACCCAGGTGCTGCGGCGGCCGATCTCATCGCAGGTGCCGTCGATGAACAGGCCCTCCGGCGACAACCGGGAGCAGACCAGCCGCCAGGCGCCGGCGTATTCGGACTCGTCGTACTGGCGCAGCACATTGAAGGCCCGGACTATCGCCGCCCGCCGTCCCGGAACCGGAAGCTCGAAGCCGCCCTGCCGGAAACTCAGCCCCGGCCGTTCCAGCGGCTTGGCTGCCCGTACCCGCTCCGGTTCGATTTCGATGCCGATCACCTCCACATCCGGGCGCACCGGATGCAGGCGGTCGTGAAGTTCGACGGCGGTCGTCGGCGCCGCGCCATAGCCCAGGTCGATCACCAGCGGATCTGCGGCGGCCTTCAGCCGCCAGGCCTGCGGCCCGGCCAGCCAGCGGTCCAGCCGGCGCAGGCGGTTGGGATTCGTGGTGCCCCGGGTAATGCTGCCCACCGGTTTGCCCGGTGCAATTCCACCCGTTTTCTGCTGCGCCACCCCCATAGCGTAATGGTTCGGGACGTTTTCACCGGTGCCGCTGTGATGCGGCAAACTAATGGCATGTCTAACAACGCGGCACCTTACAAGCTGATTCTGCTCCGCCATGGGCAGAGCGACTGGAACGAAAAGAACCTCTTTACCGGCTGGGTGGATGTCCCCCTGACGGAGCTCGGGCGCAAGGAAGCGCAGCGCGGCGGCGAGCTTTTGGTGGAGCATGACGTCCTGCCGGACATCGTGTACACCTCCCGGCTCAAGCGTGCAATCGTCACTGCCAACATCGCCCTGGAAGCGGCCGATCGCAGCTGGATCGATGTCAAGCGCGACTGGCGCCTGAACGAGCGCCACTACGGTGCGCTGCAGGGCAAGGACAAGGCGGAAACCCTGGCCCAGTTCGGCGAGGAGCAGTTCATGCTGTGGCGCCGCTCTTACGACACCCCGCCGCCCGTGCTGGCCGATGACAGCGAATGGTCGCAGGCGGGGGATCCCCGCTATGCGGACCTGGGTGACGGTGCCCCGCGCACCGAGTGCCTTAAGGACGTGCTCATCCGCCTGGTGCCGTACTGGGAGTCGGACATTTCCGCCGACCTGAAGGCCGGCAAGACGGTCCTGGTCGCCGCGCACGGCAACTCCCTGCGCGCGCTGGTCAAGCACCTGGACGGCATCAGCGACGAGGACATCGTCGGCCTGAACATCCCCACCGGCATTCCGCTGGTGTACGAACTGGATGCGGACCTGAAGCCCATCAAGGCCGGCGGTACCTATCTGGACGTCGAAGCCGCTAAGGCCGCCATCCAGGCCGTGGCCAACCAGGGCAAGAAGTAAGCGGGGGCCTGCGGCCTCAGGTATGAAGGAGGGCGGTTCCCGTGGGGGAACCGCCCTCCTTCATGCCGCGGTTGCTACGGTGTGGTGCTGGTGGCGCTGGCCTGCCATTCGCCCGTGACCAGGTAGGTGACCTTGCGCGCCACCGAGACCCCGTGGTCCGCGAAACGCTCGAAGTAGCGGCTGGCCAGGGAAACATCCACCGCGGTGGAGGCGGGGGAATCCCAGTCTGGCGCGGCGATGACATCGAAGACGCTGGCGTGCAGCTCATTGATCCGCGCATTGACCTTGACGATGTCGTTGGCGTGCTTCATGTCGCGCGTCTCCAGCAACTGGGTGAGGCTCTGGGCAAGGTCGCTGTCCAGCTTCGCCAGTTCCGCGAACGTGGGCTGCAGTTTCTCGGGGACGACGTTCTCCGGGAACCGCAGGCGGGCCAGCTGTGCGATATGGCGGGCCAGGTCGCCCATGCGCTCCAGCGAGGCGCTCATGCGCAGCGCGCCGACGATCATGCGCAGATCGCTGGCCACCGGGCCCTGCCGTGCGAGGATGTCGATAGCGCGCTCGTCGAGATCGTTCTGCATGAAATCAATCCGGGCGTCCCCGGCGATGACCTCCTGCGCCAGTTCGGTATCGGCGTTCTCGAAAGCGTCGGTGGCCTTTTGGATGGCCTCAGCCACGAGCCGCGAGATCTCAATGAGTTCCTCGCCCACCTGGTGAAGCTCGGCCTGGAAAACCTTACGCACCTTGGGGTCCTTTCGTTGATGAATTCTGCCCCGGTCAAAAGGACAGTCCTGATACGGCAGATTTTCAGCTGCCCATGAATTGTCATGCTCCTGTAGGTGAACGTTAGTTGAACCCCGGCCGCAATTCCATCGAGCGGCAATTTCCGGTCATAAGCTGCGCCTAAGCTAGTAGCGTGGATGCAATTGCCGTCGGCGTAATCGCCGGACTCGTGGGCCTGGCGCTCGGCGTCTTCGGCATGCTGGCTTTCCGTTTCAGCGAGGCCCAGCGCCGCGAACTTGCCGACGTCGAAGAGCCCACTATTCCCGACGGTGCCGCGGAGGTGCTGTCCGTCGTCGGACGCGCCTATGTGATCGTCGACGAGATCGACGGCGTCGTCCGGGCCAGTCCGGCGGCCTACGCCTTCGGTCTGGTGCGCGGCTACACCGTCGTGCACGAGCAGCTGCTGGAACTGACCAGGCTGGTCAGGCGCGACGGCGTCATCAAGGAGCGCCGCTTCGAACTTCCGCGCGGCCCGCTGGGGCAGGGCACCATTATCGTCCAGGTGCGGGTCGCACCGATCGGAGACAGCTATATCCTGCTGCTGGCCGACGACCGCACGGAGATCACGCGCACGGAGGAAATGCGCAACGATTTCGTGGCCAACGTTTCCCACGAACTGAAAACCCCGGTCGGGGCGATCTCGCTGCTGGCGGAGGCCCTGGAGGACGCCGCGGAGGATGAAGACGCGGTGCGCAGGTTCGCCAGGCGTATGCACAAGGAAGCCTCGCGCCTTTCAGCGCTGGTGCAGGACATCATCGAGCTTTCGCGGCTCCAGGGCACCAACGTCGTCGTCAAGGGCCGGCCGGTGGACCTGAATTCGGTGATCGCCGAGGCGGTGGACCGCAACAAGCTGACCGCCGAAAGCAAGGACATCAGCATCGTCATCGGCGGCAGGATCGCCGAACGCATCTACGGCGACCCGGACCTGCTCATGACGGCCTTCCGGAACCTGATCGACAACGCCATCCGTTATTCCCCCGAGGGCAGTAAGGTCGGCGTGGGACTGCGCTCCCGTGACGGTCTGGCGCAGGTGTCCGTTACCGACCAGGGGCCTGGTATTTCCCCTGACGAGCAGGATCGGATCTTTGAACGCTTCTACCGCATCGATGCGGCGCGTTCCCGGCAGACAGGAGGGACAGGGCTCGGGCTGAGCATCGTCAAGCATGTGGTTTCCAACCACGGCGGCGAGGTCAGCGTGTGGTCCCAGCTGGGGCAGGGCTCGACCTTTACCGTGAGGCTTCCCGAAATGGAACCGGGCGAGGAAAGTGGCTCGGTGGAGCCCATCCTGGCCGCCAAGAAGAAAGTGGGCAGCCAAAGTGCCCAGAATAAAGGAGTGACCGCTTGAGCCGCATTCTGATTGTCGAAGACGAAGAATCCTTCAGCGATCCGTTGTCTTACCTGCTGGGCAAAGAGGGATTCGAGGTCGAGATCGTCGACAATGGGTTGGATGCCATTACCGAATTCGACCGCGCCGGCGCCGATCTGGTGCTGCTGGACCTGATGCTTCCGGGCCAGTCCGGTACCGAGGTGTGCCGCCAGTTGCGCCAGCGTTCCAACGTTCCGGTGATCATGCTGACGGCCAAGGACACCGAGATCGACAAGGTCGTTGGGCTGGAACTGGGAGCGGACGATTACATCACCAAGCCGTACTCCTCGCGCGAGCTGGTGGCCCGGGTGCGTGCCGTCCTGCGGCGCCAGGGCGAGCCGGAGGAACTGATCTCGACGACGGTCCAGGCCGGTCCGGTGCGGATGGACATCGAGCGCCACGTGGTCAGCGTCAACAGCGAGCAGGTGTCCCTGCCGCTGAAGGAGTTCGAGCTGCTGGAGATGCTGCTGCGCAATTCAGGGCGGGTGCTGACCCGCGGCCAGCTGATCGACCGGGTATGGGGATCCGACTATGTGGGGGACACCAAGACGCTGGACGTCCACATCAAGCGGCTGCGCGGCAAGATCGAGCCGGACCCATCCCAGCCCCGCTATCTCGTGACTGTGCGCGGACTCGGCTACAAATTCGAACCGTAAACGCACGGAAGGGCGGTACCCCGCGGGTACCGCCCTTCCGCGGCTATCAGCGGGAGGAATGGCTCAGTGGCCGGTTCCAGCCTCGGCTTCGCCTGCGTGTCCGTCGGACTCGGCCGTTTCCGCCGGCTCCGCAGCGGGTTCGGTGCTGCCGCCGGGAACGTACTGGGCGTACTCAGGCAGGGTGCCGTCGACCACGGGGACCTGGAGTTCCTCGGACTCGGATTCGACCGTGACCGTGACCGGCACCAAAGAGCCGGGAATGCCGCCGGCCTGCGCCAGCACGGCTTCGCCTTCCGTCTCGCCTTCCGCCGCGTCATCGAAGCGGTATTCGCCGTTGGCGGGAACCGTCACCTGGGCGGTGCCGCCGTCGACTTCGAAGGACAGCTGGACGGGGGAAGCTGAGGTGTTGAGCGCGGTGCCGATGATGCGGCCGGGGCTGGCCTCATTATCGGCAACGATCAGGATGTTACGCAGCTTGACGTCGCCAACGTTGCGCACAATGCCGTCGGAGGCCGCGTACTGCTTGGTAGTTGCCTGCTCGTTGATCGTGCCGCAGCCAGTGGCACCCAGCAGGGCCAGCGCCGCTGCGCCGGCGGCAACAGCGCGCTGCACGCGGGTCTTCGGTGCAAAACTCACAGAGATACTCCTAGAAAGGCGAAGGGGTTGGTGACTTTTGGATACAAGTCAACAGCGAGTTTATCTTGAACTGCCCAAAATCCTTGCTTCGAAACCCCTTCTGCCGAATGTGGCATGCATCAAATCCCGGATCCGTCAAGGGTTGGTGAGGGGCCGATTCCGCTCCGATGCTGGCGCTGACTAGCGCAAACGCGTCCGGACGGTTCCTTAATCGTGATAAACTGGCTTGCGGGAAAGGGGAATGTCCACATGGTTTTTGAGGTTGGCGAGACGGTTGTTTACCCTCACCACGGGGCGGCGAAGATCGAAGAGATCAAAATGCGCACCATCAAGGGCGAAGAGAAGATGTATCTCAAGCTTCGGGT
This sequence comes from Arthrobacter sp. B0427-1-12, assembly GCF_059092905.1. NCBI lineage: Bacteria > Bacillati > Actinomycetota > Actinomycetes > Micrococcales > Micrococcaceae > Arthrobacter > Arthrobacter sp. B0427-1-12. Next base: position 60,991 of record NZ_JBNHIC010000024.1, read on the forward strand.
GGCCCAAGGTGATCTGACGATTGAAGTTCCAGCAGAAAACGTAGATCTGGTTGGCGTTCGGGACGTTGTGGGCAAGGAAGGACTGGAGCATGTCTTCGACGTGCTCCGTGCCGAGTTCACGGAGGAGCCCACCAACTGGTCCCGCCGGTACAAGGCTAATCTTGAGAAGCTCGCGTCAGGCGATGTCATCAAGGTTGCGGAGGTCGTCCGCGACCTTTGGCGCCGGGATCACGACCGCGGCCTTTCCGCCGGCGAAAAGCGGCTGCTGGCCAAGGCCCGCCAGATCCTGATTTCGGAACTGGCCCTGGCGGAAAAGACAGACGAAGAGCAGGCAGCCAGCGTCCTGGACGAAGTCCTGGCATCATAGGAATCCTTACAGCTGCGGCGGCAGGCCTTCGGGCTGGCCGCCGTAATTGTTTAATGCCCGTTGTACGCTGGGCTGGTGCCAGCATCAACAGAAACTGCAACAGATCAGTCCCGGAGCGCCCGGCGACTGGGTGTCATCATCGTTGCCGGGGGATCCGGCGAACGCCTAGGCTACGGCCTGCCCAAGGCTCAGGTGCCGCTGGCGGGTGAACCGATGCTGGCCCATGCCCTGCGGGGTGTCCTCTCCTCCGAGGTCGCCGCGGAAATCGTCGTCGCTGTGCCCCGCGGGGACACCATATTGCGCCAGGTCTGCGCCGCGGCCGGCAAGAACAGCAAGGACGGCCCGGTCATCACGGCGGTCAACGGGGGATCCTCCCGCGCGGATTCCGTACGCGCCGGACTGGCCGCCCTGGGCGCCGGGATTGACGGCATCCTGGTGCATGACGCAGCCCGCGCCCTGACCCCCGCGGCCGTCTTCGAACGGGTGGGACACGCGCTGGCCGAGGGTGCCAAGGCGGTCATCCCCGCCATCTCAGTCGTGGACACGATCAAGACTGTCGCCTCCACGGACGCGCAGGATGCCCACCTGGCGCCGGAACTTGTCACCGGCACCGCCAACCGCGCGCAACTGCGCGCCGTGCAGACCCCCCAGGGGTTCGACGCCGGCACCCTCCGCGAGGCGCACAAGGCGGCGGAGTTCTTCAATGACGAGCAGGCGGCCGCTATCACGGACGACGCGATGCTGGTCGAAATGATGGGCACCCCGGTCTATGTGGTTCCCGGCTCCGTCCGGGCGCTGAAGATCACTACGCCGCTGGACCTTGTGCTGGCCGAGGCCCTCCTCGCCGGCGAATATCCGCACCGGTTCCTGGAAGGCTGACGGTGGACGATTTTCCCTGGCCCGTGCCGAGGACGGGCATCGGCATCGATGTGCACGCTTTTGCGCCCGAAGACCAGCCGCGGCCGCTGTGGCTGGCCGGGCTGTGCTGGGACGGAGAGCGCGGGCTGGCCGGACATTCCGACGGCGATGCTGTCGCCCACGCAGCCTGCGATGCGCTCTTCTCCGCGGCCGGCCTGGGCGATCTGGGCACGCACTTCGGCACGGACCGGCCCGAATTCGCCGGTGCGTCCGGCACCGTGCTGCTTGCCGAGGCCGCACGGATCGTCCGGTCAGCGGGATACGGCATTGGCAATGTGGCCGTGCAGTTCGTTGGGAACCGGCCCAAGTTTGCGCCCCGCCGCGCGGAAGCGGAGGCAGCGCTCAGCGACGCGGCGGGCGCGCCGGTCAGCGTTTCAGCCACCACCAGTGACGGACTTGGCTTCACCGGCCGCGGTGAGGGCATCACCGCCGTCGCTACCGCTGTCGTTATCAAGCGCACCTGACCGCCCCGCCCCCGCTGGCTCAGCAGCAGGCGTTCATAGCAGGCGGGAAAAGGACGTGGCCTGCGAAGCGAACGCGGGGGAGGGGCCGTTTCGGTTAGCCTAGAGCAGTGAGCCTGAGATTCTATGACACCGCAACCGCAGAAATCCGCGACTTCGTTCCGCTGATTGAGGGCAAGGCGAGTCTCTACTACTGCGGTGCCACGGTGCAGGGCATGCCGCACATCGGACACCTGCGGTCGGCGCTGGCGTTCGACCAGCTCACCCGCTGGCTGCGCTACCGCGGCTTCGAGGTGACGGTTGTCCGCAATGTCACCGACATCGATGACAAGATCCTGGCCAATTCGGCCGCCACCTTTGAGGACCCTGGCGTTCCCAGCGAGGAATGGTGGGCCCTCGCCTACCGCTTCGAGCAGGAATTCGAGGCCGCCTACGACGCGATCGGCGTCGAACGGCCGACCTATGAACCGCGGGCCACCGGCCATATCCCGGAGATGCACCAGCTGATCCAGCTGCTGATCGACCGCGGGCACGCCTATCCGGCCCTTGATGATTCCGGCGATGTGTACTTCGACGTCCGTTCCTGGTCCAAGTACGGCAGCCTGACGCGGCAGAACATCGACGATATGCAGGCCGCCCCGGACGCCGACCCGCGCGGCAAGCGGGATCCGAGGGACTTCGCGCTGTGGAAGGGGCACAAGGCAGGGGAGCCGGAGACGGCGGCCTGGCCGAGCCCCTGGGGCACCGGGCGCCCCGGGTGGCACCTGGAGTGCTCGGCGATGGCCAGCAAGTACCTCGGCACCGGTTTCGACATCCACGGCGGCGGGCTGGACCTGCGCTTCCCGCACCATGAAAACGAGATGGCGCAGTCCCAGGCTGCCGGGCACAGTTTCGCCAATTTCTGGCTGCACAACGGCATGGTCACCTACGAGGGCGAAAAGATGAGCAAGTCCATCGGCAACACTGTGAGCCCGCAGGACATGCTGGCCACTGCCCGCCCGCTCGTGGTCCGCTACTATCTCGGCCAGGCGCACTACCGCTCCGTGCTGGACTACCGGCCCACATCGCTGGCTGAGGCCGCGGCCGCCGTCGAACGCATCGAGGGGTTCATGGCGAAGGCGACGGCGAAGCTGGGCGCCTCCGGTGCGGTCAAGGCGCCCGCTGACTTCGAAGCGGCGATGGACGACGACCTGAACATTCCGGCCGCCCTGGCGGCCCTGCATGAGGCTGTGCGGCGCGGCAACACCGCGCTGGCGGCAGGGGACGACGACGGCGCCCGCGCCGCCCTGGATGACGTCACCGCCATGACGGCGGCCCTGGGCATCAACCCGCTGGCAGCGCAATGGCGGACCGGCGAGGGCAATGCCGCCGAGCACGCCGCGCTCGACTCGCTGGTGCAGGCGCAGCTTGCCGAACGCGCCGCCGCACGGGCCGCGAAGGACTGGGCACGGGCTGACGCCATCCGCGATACCCTCACCGCCGCAGGAATTCTGGTCGAAGACTCCGCGGACGGTGCCAACTGGAGTGTCGAGTCCCGCTAAACTGAGGAAACACAAGTGTATTTCGCGTTGACCGGACAGGCTGGACGCGCACCGACCAACCGAAGGTAGTAACGATGGCCAACAAGGGGCGCCCCGGCGCGATCCGCAAGCAAAAGAAGGGTCCCACGACCGGCACCGGAGGCCACGGACGCAAGGCGCTGGAGGGCAAGGGCCCGACACCCAAAGCGGAGGACCGTCCGTACCACAAGGCGTACAAGAACAGGCAGCTTGCCGAGCGCTCGGCCGCCAAGCGCCAGGCCGGCCGGCAGGGCTCCGGACCCCGCGGCCGGAGCAAGACGGCAGAGGAAGTCGTTACCGGCCGCAATTCGGTGGTCGAGGCATTGCGGGCCGGAGTTCCGGCCAAGGCCCTCTATGTCGCCGTCCGTGTGGAGATGGATGACCGGGTCCGGGAGTCGCTGAAGATTGCCTCCGAGCGCGGCATTCCCGTGATGGAGGTGCATAAGCCGGAACTGGACCGCATGACGGACGACGCCGTCCACCAGGGCCTGGTGCTGCAGATCCCGCCGTACGAGTACGGGGATTCCATCGACTTCGCCCAGGAAACCGTGGCGAAGTGGAAGAAGGGCCACATCGGCAACGCGCCCTTGTTCGTTGCGCTGGACGGAATCACCGATCCGCGCAACCTGGGAGCCATCATCCGTTCCGTTTCCGCCTTCAGCGGCCACGCCGTCGTCGTTCCCGAACGCCGCTCGGTGGGCGTGACCGCCGCTGCCTGGAAGACCAGTGCGGGTGCCGCGGTGCGCGTGCCCGTCGTCAAGGCCGGCAACCTGAACCGGACGCTCGAAGCCTTCAAGGACCTGGGCATTTTCGTCCTGGGTCTGGACGGGGACGGGGAAGTGTCGCTGCCGGACCTGACGCTGGCCAAAGAGCCAGTCTGCATCGTGGTCGGCTCCGAAGGCAAGGGCCTGTCTCGCCTGGTCCGCGAGAACTGCGACCAGATTGTCTCCATTCCCATCGATTCCGCGATGGAATCGCTGAATGCCTCCATGGCGGTGGGTATCAGCCTGTATGAAATCTCGAAGCAGCGTTCGGCCTAGGGAGCTATGACAAGCATCTTGTCAATGGAACACCGCGGAGAATCCCGGCATCCTTCGCGGCCGTTTCCGCTGGGGATCAGCGAACACATTCCCGCTGTCCGTGGCACCGGCGGCGTGGTCAATGTGGCGGTGTATGCTCCGGATATCGAGACGATCGATATCCACTTCCAGACATCCGACGGCACCTGGTCCGTGGCTGCGCTGGAGGACTGGACCGACGGCGTCCACCACGGAACGGTCCGGGGTTTCCACCACGGAACGCGCTACGGCTTCTGGCCGCGGTCTGCCGACGCGCAGGCCCGGCGGCCGGAGCAGTTGCTGCTCGATCCGTACGGCAGGGCTATCGACGACGGAACGACCTTCGGCGACCAGACCGCACCCGAGGAGGCAGGAGCCGCGGAACGGCTCTCCGCCGTGCGCAGTTCCAAGGAGCGCCTGAACCAGGCACTTGCTCCGATCCGTTACCTGTCCGTCTACGTGGACTCCGGTTTCGACTGGGGAACGGACCGGCTCCCGCAGATTCCGCTGCGGGACACCGTCATCTACGAGGCCCATGTCAAAGGCCAGACGATGCTGCACCCGGACATTCCGGAGGAACTGCGCGGAACGTATGCCGGCTTCGCCCATCCCGTGATGATCCGGCATCTGACCTCGCTGGGCGTGACCGCAGTCGAACTCCTTCCGGTGCATTTCCATATCGACGAGCCGCACCTGCAGGAACTGGGCCTGACGAACTACTGGGGCTACAACACCCTTGGCTTCTTCGCGCCGCATCCCGACTACGCCACGAAGGAGGCCCAGGCCGCCGGCCCCAAGGCCGTGCAGGACGAATTCAAGGAGATGGTCAAGCGGCTCCACGCAGCCGGACTGGAAGTCATCCTGGACGTCGTCTACAACCACACGGCAGAAGGCGGCCAGGACCGTCCGGCACTGTCCTGGCGCGGCCTCGCCGGGCAGCAGTACTACCGCCACGACGGCCAGGGCCGGTATGTGGACACGACCGGCTGCGGCAACACGGTCAACTTCGGTGAGCCGCGCGTCGTCCAGCTGGCCATGGATTCCCTGCGCTACTGGGTGGAGGAATACCACATCGACGGATTCCGGTTCGATCTGGCCGCGGCTCTGGCCCGCGACGGCAATCACCACTTCAACCCCCGCCATCCATTCCTGCTGGCCGCATGCGCCGACAAGGCCCTGCGCGGTATCAAGCTGATCGCCGAACCTTGGGACGTGGGCATGGGCGGCTGGCAGACCGGAAACTTCCCGCCCGGCTGGGCCGATTGGAACGACCGTTTCAGGGATACCGTCCGGGACTTCTGGTTGGTGGACCAGGCGGCGCTGGCCCAGGGCGGCCAGGGCGGTTCGGTGGCGCGGCTGGCGGGCTGCCTGGCCGGTTCAGCCGATGTTTTCGCCGGTTCCGGGCGGACGCAGCTGGCCTCCATCAACTTCGTGACGTCCCACGACGGTTTCACGCTGGCCGACCTGACGTCCTACGACCGCAAGCATAACGAGGACAACGGCGAGGAAAACCGGGACGGCAGCAACGAAAACCGCAGCTACAACCACGGCGTCGAAGGACAGACCGGGGACGAAGCGGTACTCGCTGCCCGCGCGCAGACCGCCCGGAACCTGATGGCCACGCTGGCCCTGTCTCTGGGCGTGCCGATGATCACGGCCGGCGATGAACTGGGCCGGACGCAGCTGGGCAACAACAATGCCTACTCGCAGGACAACGAAATCAGCTGGCTGGACTGGCAGGTGGACGAGTATTCCCGGGACATGCTCCGGGCCACCACGGACCTGTTCCGGATCCGGCGGGATTTCCTGGACAACCAGCCGCGCAGTTATCCGGCGCGGCCAGACAGCTCCTACATGCTGTGGTTCAACGCCCAGGGCCAGCCGATGACCCCCGAACAGTGGACGGATCGCGGCAACCGCGTGATGCAGCTGCTCATGGGGTCGCCGGACGGACTGCTGGATGGCCTGCTGGTGATCAACGGCGGCCTGACACGCGCCCCGCTTGCCCTGCCCGACGCCGCTGTCCTGCGCGAGTTCGGTGTGGCGGACGGGCGGGCGCGGATGTTCGAGCTGCGCTACAGCACCAGCGACCTGGAATACCGGCGGCGCGGTGCCCGGATCCGCACCGGCGAGAAGGACACCATCGCCGCGAACTCCATCAGCATCTACCGGGCCTGACGCCTGGCGGAAACTGCGACGGCGGCACCCGGTGAATCCACCGGGTGCC